>CAMWWS010000006.1 GCA_947178085.1 uncultured Lachnospiraceae bacterium
TAACAACAACGGCTAATTCATATTTGTTCATGCTTGTTACCTCCTTTTGGTCTCTGGCCCCCTTATGGGAGCAAGGATATTTGACTGTATGTTAAAAAAACAATACCACGGACTATTATAATAACACAAGTAACCACAGTTTTCAATAACTTTTGAAAACTTTTTATTCTTTGGGAATTACTTCTTTCACGCTTTTTTCCACAAGTCTTCTGGCAATCATAATCTGATGACCGCAGCCTTGGCATTTTAAACGGAAATCCGCTCCGATACGCAGCACTTCCCACTCCTTTGAACCGCAGGGATGCTGCTTCTTCAATTTTACCACATCGCCTACCTGAATATCCACTGTCATTCCCCTTATCTTAATCTATGAGAGCTGTGAAAAAATTTCTCCGATACTGCCCTGTACCACCAAATCCGCCGCGCCATCACGCGGTGTAGGTGTCTTATTAATAAGTATCAGCTTATTTCCGCTGTAATAATCAATCAGCCCGGCTGCCGGATATACCGCAAGGGAGGTCCCTCCGATAATCAGAACATCCGCCTTGCTGATATAATGTACTGCCTGCTGTAGTGTGTTCTGGTTCAGCCCTTCTTCATATAAAACCACATCAGGTTTAATACCACCGCCGCAGGAACATTTCGGCACTCCTTCCGAATGCAGTATATATTCCGCATCATACGACTTACCACAGTCCTCACAATAGTTGCGAAGCACGGAACCGTGCAGTTCTAATACAACTTTACTTCCTGCCGCCTGATGAAGTCCATCGATATTCTGCGTTACTACAGCTTTCAACTTTCCCTTTTTTTCCCACTCGGCAAGTTTTAAATGCGCCGCATTGGGCTTTGCATCAAGACAAAGCATTTTATCCCGGTAAAATCGGTAAAACTCTGCCGTATGTCTGCGATAAAAAGTATGACTCAGAATCGTCTCAGGAGGATAATCGTATTTTTGATTATAAAGACCGTCTACGCTCCGGAAATCCGGAATGCCGCTCTCGGTAGATACTCCGGCGCCTCCAAAAAAGACAATATTATCCGTTCCGCGTATAATTTCATCTAATTGTTCAATTTCCTTCGTCATAGAATAACCATGCTCCTTTCTCAACCTGCGAATTTATGTGCCAAAGACATCAACGATGTCTGCACAAATATTGCGTAACACATGCAAGCATGTGCGAAAATTTATTTTTCGCACTTTTCCTAACCCAGTTCTAATCTATTGACTGCCGAAAAAATCGCTCTAATTGATGCTCTCGTAATATTTGAACTTACTCCGACTCCGTAAGTAACCCTTCCGCTATTCACATCCAGCAGATGGATATACGCCGCTGCCTGGGAATTAGAACCGCTCTGCAATGCATGCTCTTCATAATCTAAAATCTTGATATCGATTGAAAGTGCCTCTTTAAGCCCCCTCTTCGCCGCATCAATCGGTCCGTTACCCACTGCCTCAAACTGCTTCGGAACATCATGATCCGTATATTCAACAAGTACTCTCGTATCAAATTCTGACTTCGTCTCTCCGCTCAAATCGTCCATGCGCAGTTTACGGAAATGAATCGGCTCCTTCTTATTCAGGTATTCGCTGCGGAAGCTTTCCATAATCTGATCAGGTGAAACCTCTCCCTGCTTCTCGGAAATCGCCTGGATGACATTAGCGAACTCCTTGTGCATTCCCTTAGGAAGCTTGAATCCGAAATAAGTATCCATAATGAATGCAACTCCGCCTTTGCCTGACTGTGAGTTGATTCTGACAATAGGCTCATACTCTTTACCAATATCCGCCGGGTCTATAGGCAGATAAGGAACCTGCCATATCTCGCTGTTTCTTTCTTTCATTGCCTTAACGCCCTTGTTGATAGCATCCTGATGAGATCCGGAAAATGCGGTAAATACCATTTTTCCTGCGTAAGGATGTCTTGGATGAATCGGAATCTTACAGCATCTTTCATAAATCTCAATACTTTCATTAATATGTTCAATGCTAAGTTCAGGATCAATTCCCTGAGAAAACATATTATAAGCAATATTTAAAATATCCACATTACCGGTTCTCTCGCCGTTTCCGAACAGAGTTCCCTCTACACGCTCTGCTCCGGCAAGCAATGCCAGTTCCGCACTCGCAACGCCCGTTCCTCTGTCGTTATGTGGATGCACACTCAGAATAATACTTTCCCGGTTCTTAAAATGTTTATTCATCCATTCAATCTGGTCTGCATAAACATTAGGAGTATTCATCTCCACGGTAGAGGGCAGATTAATGATCATCGGCGCCTCTTTAGTTGGTCCCCAGGTTTCCTGCACTGCCGTACAGATTTCCAGCGCAAAATCTAATTCCGTGCCGGTAAAGCTTTCCGGTGAATATTCAAGGACGATTTTACCCGGAAAATCTTTTGCACGTTCTTTTACCATCTTAGTGCCTTCTACTGCAATACCTATAATCTGTTCCCTGTTCATACCAAACACAACATCTCTCTGCAGAGTAGACGTAGAATTGTAAATATGAACTACCGCCTGCTTACATCCCTTAATTGAATCAAAGGTTCTGTCAATCAGTTCCTCACGGCACTGTGTAAGTACCTGTACCATCACATCATCAGGTATCATCTTGCGGTCTATCAACTGACGCAGGAAATCATACTCAATCTGGCTTGCCGCCGGAAAACCAATTTCTATTTCTTTAAATCCCAGCTTAATCAGATAATTAAAAAATTCTATCTTTTCATGAACAAGCATAGGATCAATCAACGCCTGATTTCCGTCGCGCAAATCTACACTACACCAAATTGGGGCTTTCACAATTTCCTTACATGGCCATTCTCTTTCCGGATAATCTATGACCGGATTTTTCCGATATCTTTGATAATTCAACATATTAATCTCTCTCCTTTTACATTTTAAAAGCCCGTTTATACAACGGGCTTATCAGATAGTGTTATTCGCCAAGACCACTTTCTATAGCACTGACCAGAGATTTCAATGCTTCTTCTTCATCTTCGCCATCACACACAAATTCAATCTCATCGCCGCACTTGACGCATGCCCCCAAGACGCTTAATACGCTCTTGGCATTCGCTGTATTTTCTTTGAAAGAAAATGTAATTAATGATTTAAATTTCATAGCTTCCTTGCATAGGATGCCTGCCGGCCTTAGATGAAGCCCTGTTGGGTTTTTTATTACTACCTTTTGACTTACCATACCCTTGTTACCTCCAATTCATATAAATAACTATATCATTTTTTTACAAATATCACAATAGAATGTTTTGTATTAGCTCTGCTAATTTTTTGGCTTCTTCTTCTATCATATTTTTATCTTTGCCTTCTATCATAACACGGACAAGCGGTTCTGTTCCTGATGGTCTGATTAAAACGCGTCCTGTTCCGTCAAACTTTTTATTAAGTTCCTCTATAGCCTCCGCAATTTCCGGATAATCCATATATTTTTCTTTTTTATGATTCGGCACTTTGGCATTAACAAGAGCCTGCGGCAGAACTTCCATAACCTTTGAGAGCTCAGATAACGGCTTCTTAGTATCTACTATGACCTGCAACAGATGCAATGCACTTAAAAGTCCGTCCCCTGTGGTATTTTCATCTAGGAAAATAACATGACCCGACTGCTCACCCCCCAGACTTGCACCAATTTCACGCATTCTTTCCAGCACATATCTATCGCCTACTTTAGTCTGCTCTATATGAATACTATTCTTTTCTCCCATAATGAAAAATCCGAGATTACTCATAACAGTTGCCACAATCGTATCATTTTTCAGTTTTCCGTGATTTTTCATGTGGAGACCGACAATTGCCATAATCTGGTCGCCATCCACTATCTTCCCCGACTCGTCTACCGCTAACAGCCTATCTGCGTCACCGTCAAACGCAAGTCCTAAGTCTGCCTTCTCATACACGACTCTTGCCTGTAGTTCACTCATATGCGTAGAGCCGCAGTTAGCGTTAATATTAGTTCCATCCGGATTGTTATGTATAGCTACCACTTCCGCTCCAAGCTCCTTCAGAGTTTCCACCGAAGTATAGAAGGAAGCTCCTTCAGCACAATCAACGACGATTTTCATTCCCTGAAGTTCAACTTTTACGGACTGTATTGCATGATTAATATATTCTTCTCTTGCATCTGTACGATACTTAATCTTACCCACGCCTGCACCGATAGGAAACTTAATATCCGGTAATCCGTTACGTATAAGCGCTTCTATCTCATCTTCCAGAGAATCAGGAAGTTTGTAACCGCTTCCATCAAAAAATTTTATTCCGTTAAATTCCACTGTATTATGGGAAGCAGATATAACAACACCTGCGTCTACTTTATATTTTCTCGTCAGATATGCAACCGCCGGCGTCGGAACAATTCCTACATAAACTGCGTTCGCTCCCACCGAACACGCTCCCGCCATCAATGCATTAGCTAACATATCTCCGGAGATTCTGGTATCACACCCCACCATTATAGTAGGTTTATGTTTGTTCTCTCTGGAAAGTACATATGCTCCCGCCTGCCCTAACTGCATGGCGAGCTGCGGTGTCAATTCCTCATTCGCGATTCCTCTAACGCCATCCGTACCAAACAATCTACCCATATAGTAAAACTGCTCCTTTCCAATTTTGCAATTCATCAATCCAAGCTTACTGTTCTTCTGCTACTGTCACATCAACTTTCACTCTGATAATTTCCTTTAACGCCACTGTTTCATCCAGATTAAAGACCAGTTCTATCATATAAGTACCCTCACTCATATATTCCATATTTCTGCTTTCCATGTAAGCCGTAACATCAACAGCAGCTATAATGGAAGTCGTATCTATGGCTTCTATATCCCGCGCCAGACCAACCAACGTCATGGTATAAGTATCTACTTCTTCTGTGATTTTGGCTTCAAAGCCTTCCGGTACATTGATTATGTGTATCTTGTTTATAGGCATTGTTACAGGCAGTTCAACATCCTGTTCTACGGTAACAGTCACCTGAATTCTTCCCTGGAAACCTTCCTCTGCCAGAATCACACCATCAGGAAGATAGTCATTCAAATTAATATTTTTTTCCAGACTTTCTACTGCGCCTGAGATATCCAGCACAGTCTCCGGAATATCAATAGAGTTGATATTCTCGATAGCTCTTGCCTTTCCGGCAATTACTACTCTGTCTTTGGTTGAAACCACCTCTCCTGTAGCCTGATATCCCCTGGCAGGAGTTCCTGTTACATTCAGATTAATGGGTATTGTCTTAGTCTGAAGAATATTCACATTAACCCGCACTTTATTGATATTTTTAACAATGCTGCTTGATAAAATTTCATTGTCATTCTCATCATACAGATGTACTACCGCATCTGTATCGATATTGCTTGTAAACCCGGAAACATTCACAGTTGCCGAAGCCCGCTTTATTTGTGATATAATTGATTCCGGACCGGTTATTTCTACTAAGTTCTGCTCGGTAGTTATTTCGCCTACCATATATCCGTCTTTTACCGTACCTGTCCAACCGGTTCTCAGCGGCAGCGTCTTAGTCATTTTATTCTCAATATTAAGCTTTACACTATCTATATTTCCCGTAATGCTTTCCAACTTATCATTATACTTATTCGTCGAAAGCCTGATTATTATTGTATTCAGACTCGTCAAATCATTCATATCCGCAACAGCCACTATATTGTTTTCATCTAATAAATCTATTATGGAGCGCTTCGCTGATATTGTAACTACATCTATTACATCAGTGTTATCCAACACCTCATATATCTGTTCATTGTTTGTAATCAAATCCGCGTTTTGGATTTGAACCGGTACATTATATACCCTGAATGTTCCGACAGGATCGTTGATATTCGTAACAATAAGCCATAGAATAGCTGCAAAAATGAAGGAACCAAGCTTAAGTCCCCAGTTTCTGGTCAATTTATTCTTCATTCCTGAACCTGCCTTTCCACAACTTGCGTTTTTTCTCATCCGTCGGTCTGTTCTGAATACCGCGCAGGGTTTCTCTCAGGCGCTCGGCATCCAAGCCCCGCTGCAGGCTGCCGTTATACGCAACGCTGATTTTACCTGTCTCTTCGGAAACAATAACTGTCATGGAATCCGTGGCCTCCGAAATACCTACTCCCGCACGATGTCTTGTTCCAAGTTCCTTACTTAATCCCATATTATCAGAGAGCGGAAGATAGCAGGTAGCTGCCGTAATACGGTTTTCCCTAATAATAACGGCGCCGTCATGTAATGGCGTATTATGCTCAAAAATGTTAATCAAAAGCTGACTGGATACAATGCCGTCAACATCAATGCCTGTTCTTTCATATTCGCTTAACGGCTGCTCATTCTGGATTACAATCAGAGCTCCTGTCTTAACTTTACCCATTTCCACAGAAGCTTTTACAATCTCGTTTATAGTACGGTCGTTCAAACGTCCTCCGTCAGTTTTAGAAGAGCTAAGTGACAAAATTGGAGTAAAGAAATTTTTTCGTCCCAACTCTTCCAAGGCTTTCCGCAGCTCCGGCTGCAATACGACAACAAGGGCAATCGCTGCTATACTGAACAGATTCGTGACAATCCACAAAATCGTATTCATTTGAAAGAAAACCGCTATCATCAAAAATACCGCTATAACGAAAAGTCCCTTTAAGAGCGCCCATGCTCTTGTGTTTTTAATCCAGAGCAGAATGTAATACAGTATAAAAGCAATAATTAAAATCTCTGCAACATCCGTCCAGAGTAATTTTGGCATATACAATTTAGATAAATAGGTTTTTATCAATGTATTAATCTGCTGCATACTCATTCCCACACAATAATTTTTTACTTAACGGGTACTTCTACCCCTTCCCTGCCGGGCAATCTGTTTTACCCGTTTCTCAGGTCTGGTAACAGTTACCTTAGGCACTGCTTTTACATAATAATAATATTCATCATCCTCAAACTGAACCTTTTCCGACCTGCTGTAGTCCACATGAAAAGCAAAAAATTGCAGCACTACTGTCAGAATTAATGAAATTATAGTTCCGAATATCGCACCAAGCAGAGGTACATTTGTATCGAACATCAAATCTCCCATTAAAATCACCATGATATTAACAAGAGATCCGGCTACCATCGCGATTGTCCATGCATAATCAATGCTCAGCCTACGAATAAAATAAACTAATATAATTGTAATCGAAAATGCCGCGATTGTCACAACCATCTCTTTATTATTCAAAATACCGTCTATGACAATCCTGAATTTTGCCACCGTTTCTTCCTCTGCCATTCCGAGTAAAATTGATGCATTATCATCAACATAGCGAATCATGTAGTATGAAACCACACCGCACGCTACCGACACAGCAGATGCAGGAGTTCCAACCAACCCCATGGAAAGCGGAATCACATATGGAATCTTAAGCAAAAAACAAACCGGTGTCAACACAACTGCTACAGTATCCTTAGGTGAAAATCTAAAATAGAGCAGAAACATTAACAAAAAAACCACTCCGATAACAACTGCACATTCCAGACTGAATGCATACAAATGCAGCAATACAAACAATGCCGCCATTATTACAATAAAATTCATCGGCATAAAAGAACACATCAGCGCTACAATCAAAACAATAGAGACTTTATTGATACCCGCCCGATATCCCAGATTCGTATTAATTAAGGTCAGGGAAATAAATGCCAATAAGAATTTCAGTATTGGAGTTATATAAATCTCATATTTACTGTAAAATAATTTCATATACTGTTTTACAACAAGCAATGTAGTCATTTATTCATCCTCTCACAAATATGTTATAGCTTAGAATTATTACTATACATATGGGATAATTTTTTCAAATTCATATAATACAACCGCATGCTCTTACGTGCTTTGCTGTAGCGATATGAAAAAACGATATATGACAGAATCGCATACCCGCCTACCGTGACCGCGTATAATTTCAAAACGCTCTTACCGAATTCCAATAAGTCCATTTTGTAAATGTCTGTCATAAATACTTCAAAATCATAAAAAATATACACGGCAAAAACCACTACAAATGCAATAGTTGCACTTATAATGGATTTCAACACCTGCCAGCCTATATAATCACTGCGAAAGTAATTACCAATTGCTACATTTTTCCTACCCACACCGGTTTCATAAGACGCCAGCTTAGTCATTAAAATTACGCGTTCTTCATTAAGCATGAAAAGTCTCCAATCTAAAGCTAATTCAGGAAACGCATTTTGGGATTCTCTTTGGTATCCTTCTTAGGTGCAGGTTTTGGTGCTTCCGGCTTTTTGATGCTGTTGCTTAACTGATTCGCCATAGAGTTCTTGCATTTATCACAAAAACGTCCTGAAAGAATAGGCGTCTCACAGTTTTCACAAAACAGAACAAATCCTGAGCCCTCTGCTATCTCCAAGCGTTCATCCCGAAGCCATTGCTGAATTTGATTTGTTGAAACATCACAAGCATCAGCCACCTCCGGAATCGTCGAATGTTTGTGCTCCTGAATGTATTTCTTTACTTCCTGAAACTTTTCCTCCAGCGCCTCCCTGCATTGCATACAAATTGGGGGTCCTGAAACATAATTGAAAATTTTCCCACATTTCCTACAATTTCTTACGTTCATATAGTTCTCTTGCTCCTTTCACATTATTACATTCCGTTTCCTATTGCCAGTGCAACAAAATAAATGCTTTTAATTCCTGTCCTGCGCATCTCGTGCGTCATGGCATCAATTGTACTTCCTGTTGTATAAATATCATCAACTATTATAATCGTATTTAATTTTACATCATTACGGCAAATTTTAAAAGCCCTTTTCAAATTATTTTGCCTTTCTAACGCAGATAAATCTTTCATAGGGATCGTTTTGCGAACTCTTTTTATCAGTTTGGTCTCTACCGATATATTTAATCGCCTTCCCAGCTCTCTTGCAATAAGCTCCGCCTGATTATATCCTCTCTGCTTTTTCTTTGATGAGTGAATCGGAACAGGTACCAGCGCATCAGGCTTTAATTCCAATATTTTTCTACCAAGGACAGCCGCCAGTCTCTCCCCATAATATACCGCATATTCCTGTCTTCCACGGTACTTAAAGCGATAGATGGAGTCAGCCACACTTGGATATGAAAAAAGCGCCATCCCTCTGTCATAGCTATGCTCTTTGCAGGCACAATCATGGCAGAAAATCGCTCTTTTATCTTTTAACTCTTTTCCGCACTTGCTGCAGCACGGTGCCTTAACGTATTTAATTTTCTTCGAACAATCCTCACAGATGAGGTTTCCAAAAGGCTTTACTGCCTTGTCACAGACAGGACATCTTCTCGGATAAATCAAATCCAGAAGCATCCCACAGAAGAATTTGAAAGGATTTTCTTTCATTCGTAAAATTACTCTCCTATATTAATTCCTTAATTCTTTCAGACAGTCCGCTATAGCGTCTGTTTTGATTAATATTGTCAATCATTTCCTGTAAGGTTTCACTGCTTCCTAAAATCGTAACACAATTTCTGGCTCTTGTAACCCCAGTATATAATAAATTCCTGTTAAAGAGCAGCCTTGGTCCGGAAAGCAGCGGCATGACAACCGCTGGATATTCACTTCCCTGGGATTTGTGTATGGTAATTGCATATGCGAGCTCTATCTCATCCAGCTGCGAAAATTGATAGGTAACTCTCCTGTGCTCATCATATTCCACGACTACACTGTGAGTATATTCATTAATTTCCACAATCATTCCAATATCACCGTTGAAAACGCCCATACCTTTATCAATCGGCATTCCATAACTGCTTACGACTTCCCATTCCAACTGGTAATTATTTTTTATCTGCATGACCTTGTCTTTTTCCCTGTACAATGTGTCACTGCTCAAATATTCTTTCTTATTCTCGGACGGAGGATTCAGATATTTCTGTAAAATGCCATTTAACGTCTCTACACCGAGTTTTCCCTTTCGCATCGGCGTTAATACCTGAATGTCATATGGCTGTGCTCCTACATAGGGAGGAAGCTTTTCCAGAATCAACTGAATCATATGCTTATATATCACATTTACATCGTTTCTTTTCAGAAAGAAAAAATCCCGGCTTTTATTGTCAAGCGGAATATGCTGTCCGGCATTAATCCGATGTGCATTTAAAACTATGTCGCTTTCTTTTGCCTGCCTGAAAATTTTCTCCAGAATTACCACAGGAAAATGTTCACTTTCCATCAAATCCTGCAAAACCTGCCCCGGTCCGACAGAAGGAAGCTGATTCGCATCGCCTACCATTATAAGCCGCGTTCCGACCGATACTGCCCTTAGCAGCGACTGAAAAAGAAAAATATCCACCATAGACATCTCGTCTATGATAATCACGTCTGCTTCAAGCGGATTCTCCTCATTCTTTTCAAAGCGTGCCAGATTGCGTCCTTCCGTTACTGCTCCATTCAGCTCCAGTAATCTGTGTATAGTTCTTGCTTCATATCCGGTGGTCTCTGTCATTCTCTTAGCCGCCCGCCCGGTTGGTGCAGCTAAAAAGATATCCATTTCCTCCGACATAAAATATCGGATTATCATGTTAATAGTAGTCGTTTTACCTGTACCCGGTCCTCCGGATAATATCATAATGCCATTTTTGACGCTCTCATAAACCGCTTTTTTCTGAAGCTCATCCAACTCTATATTAAGCTCTTTTTCCAGGGCTTCTATTTTTTGCTCAATTTTACGTTCCCCGGCTGAAATATAATCCCCGTCATGAACGGATATATTCAGATCATGCAGCATCCTTGCACAGTTCAGTTCGGCGTAATAGTAAGACGCAGCATATATTTTTCTGTCGGCTTCATCCTTTCCCGGCATTTTTATAACTATTTTTTTATCCATCGCAAGGTTCTGAAGCTGGGGTTCCATATAAGATTCATCTAACCCCAAAAGTTCTCCAGCCCTTTTTTTCAGAATTTCCTCCGGCAGGTAGCAGTTTCCTTCTGCCCCCGACTGCAGCAATGTATATAGCAGACCGCTCCGAATACGATAATCGGAATCGACATGAATACCTATCCTTTCCGCAATACCATCTGCTATCTTAAATCCGATACCGTCAATATCCTCAGCGAGCTGATAAGGATTCTCCTTCATAATACCATAGAGATTCATACCGTATGCTTCATAAATACGGATTGCCAATGTTCCTGAAATACCGTATTTCTGAAGAAAAGTCATTGCTTCCCTTGCATCTTTTTTTTCATATACCTGTATAGCTATCTCTCTTGCCTTCCGCTCACTTATCCCTTTTACTTCTGCAAGCCTCTCCGGTTCTTCTTCGATAATACGAAAAGTATCATCCCCGAATTTCTTAACGATTCTGGCCGCAAGTGCTTCACCCACGCCTTTGATAGTACCGGAACCAAGATAACGTTCCATACTTACGGCATCATCCGGTTCTACAATTCTATAATGCTCAATCTTAAATTGTTCACCATAAACCGGATGCGCTGTATAATCACCTTCCGCCTCTATCGTTTCTCCCTGCTCTATTATCTGAAATCCTCCGACGCAAGTAACGCTTTTCCCTTCGGCAATCAATTCAAAAACAGTGTATCCATTATCTGTATTTCGGTATATTATATGTTCAATATAGCCACGTATTTTTTCCATATGTAATTCACTAACCTTGCCGGATGTCTTCCTCACAATCTGGTTTTATTTTATCATACCTTTTTACAATATGCAAACAGGCTGCCCAAATCGGCAGCCTGCTTTATAAAAATTTTATTCATTGTTTACAGCCTTTAAGTCTGACGGAGTAACGGGATTAATATTCCTTTTCATCTGCTCATATAGCATCTGGGAAAGTGAATTAGGTCCTCCCTCCTCAGATGTTATCTGCTTAGCAATTTCCTGAAATGCACTATCCTTAAAATAATTCGTCATATTGCCCGCATAACCGTCATTTTCGTCATCATCCCCGAAAATTTTGGTAGTTTTTTCCATTCCTTTTAAAACCTGTTCCCATAAATACGCTTCAAACTGTTTACAGGCTTCAAGCAGTTCTTCGTCTTCCGCATCGTTATCCGCCGCTCTATTTAACTTGTTCTCCAACTCCTTAGCCGACGCTTTATTAGCCTCTTCAAGATAGTTAGTATAATTCGATATTCCTCCGATATCCATCGTGCTTTACCCTCCGTAAAAATATTCAGAAAATATTTTCTAAATAAAATTATATTTTTAACGTTTCAAATTATTAGCAGTATCCATCATAGAATCCGATGTCGTAATAGCCTTGGAATTCATCTCATATGCACGCTGTGCCACAATCAGATTTACCATTTCGTCCGCAACAGAAACGTTGGAACCTTCCAGATATCCCTGAACAACTTCGCTCTTCTTCACATTGTCATTTGTCTCCTCATTCAGAGGTCTGCCACTCGCTTCAGTTGCTTCAAAGAGAGTATCGCCCACTCTTTCCAAACCGCCGGGATTATTGAACTGATATAGTCCGATTTTCATACCGATAGGCTGAATATTATTATTTTCATCCGGATAGCAAACCTCACCGGTTAGGTCTATAGAAATTTTGCTGGCTACATAATCACGATTCAGGTTTATATTCCTTCCTGCAGTCGAAAGCACCGGGAGTCCGTCCTGATTAGTCAGAATAAGACCGCCGTTCGGAGCCATCGACCATGTAAAATCACCATTTCTCGTATAATATGTATTTCCGTCTTCTCCCCTCAGTGCAAAAAATCCTTCGCCCGCAATCGCAAAAGAGGTATCGCTTTCCGATGCCAACAGACTGCCCTGTGTAAAAATATTATTAATAGAAGACGTTCTTACACCAAGTCCCACTTGAGAGGTTGTTGGCTTAGGATCTCCGTTAGCTGTCGTTGTCTTAGTCTGTAAGGTCTGGTAAAGCAGAGACTTAAACTGTGCATTCTGCGCTTTATATCCTGCGGAATTAACGTTTGCAAGATTATTCGCAATCGTATCCACATTCGTCTGTTGTGCATTCATACCTGTTGCCGCTGTCCATAAACTCCTAACCATTTACATTACCTTCCTTTTCTCACCTGTCTTCATTCAACTTACGTTTAAACTCTTCCTGTCTGATTTACTGCATTTTCCAATGTGCTGTCATATGTAGTAATCACTTTCTGATTAGCTTCATACTGTCTCTGAATTGAAATCATATTTACCATTTCCGTCACAACGGATATATTTGCCATTTCCAGATAACCTGAATATACTTCAGTTTCTGCAGGTATTATCCTGGCGCCATCCACCGTCTGGAAATAATTTTCCCCATAGCGTTCCAAATAATTATAATTTTCAAAATCCGCTATCATAACAGTATCAACATACGCATCATCCTGATAAATTTCACCCATTCTGTTTATAGTAACAGGCTGATTGGGGTCAAGCCGGATGTGTCTTCCTCCGCTTCCCAATACAAAATCGCCTTCCTGCGTTACAAGTTCACCACGCATCGTCATTGTGAAATTACCGTCTCTGGTATATTTCGTTGAAGTTTCACCTTCTTTATTTGTAAATTCTATCGCAAAAAAGCCGTTTTCCGACAACGCCAGATCCAAAGGATTATCAGTCACCTTAAAAGGACCTCCGGAATAATCCACATAATTTTCACCAACCTTAACTCCAAGAGACATAGCGCCAATCTGATTAGGCAGGTTTGGAGTCTCTGAAGTGTCTTTTATCTTATAAGCCAATACACTGTCAAACGACTGGCTGGTAGCGCCTTCTTTCTTATAACCATTAGTTGTCGCATTCGCCAGATTATTCGTCATGGTATCCATTCTATGCTGTTCGTTAATCATACCTGTATAGGCAGTATATAAACCTTTAAGCATCTTATTTTCTTCCTTTCATACCCGTTTGTATTAATCTTCCCTGTATCCCGCTAAAAATTCCACATATTTACCGGTTCCAATTGCAACTGCAGTCATCGGATCTTCCGCAGTCATAGTATTGATTCCTGTTTTCTCTGCAATCAGGTCTTCCAAACCTCGCAGCAGGCTTCCACCGCCGGTCAATACAATACCTCTGTCTGCAATATCGGCAGCAAGCTCCGGGGGTGTCTTTTCCAATACGCTGTGGATAGTCTCAACTATCTGTACTGTGGTTTCATGTAACGCCTCTTCTGTTTCTTCCGAAGAAACTTTGACAGTCCTCGGAAGTCCTGTCACAAGGTTACGTCCTCTGACATCCATATAATCCAGCTCAGGTCTCCTGAAAGCTGTACCGATTTTGATCTTCAAATCTTCAGCAGTTCTTTCACCAATTAACAGATTATGCTTCTTACGCATATAACGTACGATTGCTTCATCAAAATCGTCTCCGGCAATCTTAATGGACGCGCTGACAACAGTTCCTCCCAAAGAAATAACAGCTATATCCGATGTACCGCCGCCAATATCCACTATCATATTTCCACAAGGCTTTGAAATATCAATTCCTGCACCTATAGCCGCTGCAATCGGTTCCTCTATAATTGACACTTCTCTGGCTCCTGCCTGATAAGTTGCGTCTTCAACCGCCTTCTTCTCGACTTCTGTAACACCGCTTGGTACGCATACTGCAATACGAGGTTTTCTGAAGCTTTTCTTACCAAGCGCTTTCTGAATGAAATATTTCATCATTTTTTCCGTTACACGATAATCAGAAATAACACCCTGACGTAACGGTCTTACCGCTACAATATTGCCCGGTGTCCTTCCAAGCATAAGTCTTGCATCTTCACCAATTGCCTTGATCTTGTTTGTATCTCTATCAAAAGCTACAACGGATGGCTCCTTTAATACAACGCCCTTTCCCCTGATGTATACCAAAATACTGGCTGTTCCCAAATCAATCCCTATATCTGTATACTGCATTTTTGTATTCCCTTCCTTCCTGTATATGCGGTATCTATAATTAGATAATCTCCAATTGCTCTCAAAGTAAACATTTTAATACCTAAATGAATATAAAGGCATAATTCGCAATATACATTATAACCTAAAGAAAGAGTTTTTCAAAGGGCTTTCCTAATTTTTTTTATTTTTTAGAAAAATTTAAAAAAGATGCTAAGACCAGAGCAGTTCCATCCGTTCTGATATCAGCATCCATGCTAGTAAATTTATCGGCATCTATTTTAGTTTTCTTAACCCCTGATTTAAATTTTTTTATTTACCTTTCGCTCTCTCCAACATCTTTCTCACATATATGCCGGTATATGAATTAGGATTATTCGCAATCTGTTCCGGAGTGCCCTCTGCAATAACAGTTCCACCTCCGTCTCCTCCCTCGGGTCCTAAGTCAATGATATAATCGGCAGTCTTAATTACATCCAGATTGTGTTCAATTACTACCACCGTATTACCGCCGTCAGTCAGCTTATGCAGAATATCTACCAGCTTATGAACATCTGCAAAATGCAGACCGGTTGTCGGTTCGTCAAGAATGTAAATGGTTTTACCGGTGCTGCGCCTGCTGAGTTCCGTTGCAAGCTTAATGCGCTGTGCTTCTCCTCCCGACAGCGTGGTAGAGGGCTGCCCAAGTTTTACATATGCAAGACCCACATCATATAAAGTTTCAATCTTCCTTTTTATAGAAGGCACATTCTCGAAAAACGGCACAGCTTCTTCAACGGTCATATCCAGTACATCATAGATGCTCTTTCCTTTATACTTAACTTCCAGAGTTTCCCTATTATACCGTTTTCCGCCGCAGACTTCACATGGCACATAGACATCCGGCAAGAAATGCATTTCTATTTTGATAATGCCGTCACCGTTACACGCCTCGCAGCGTCCGCCTTTTACGTTGAAACTGAATCTGCCCTTGTTATATCCCCTTGCCTTGGCATCCATCGTCGATGCAAAAAGGTCTCTGATCTGATCAAAAACGCCAGTATAGGTAGCCGGATTAGAGCGTGGTGTTCTTCCGATTGGCGACTGATCTATATTAATAACCTTATCAAGCTGCTTTATGCCAAGTATATTCTGGTGCTTTCCCGGTATGGTTCTCGCCCTGTTCAAATCCCTTGCCAGACGTTTATATAAAATCTCATTTATCAGAGAGCTTTTTCCCGAGCCGGAAACTCCGGTCACACAGGTCATAATTCCCAGAGGAATCTTAACGTCTATCTCCTTCAGATTATTTTCTTCCGCCCCTTTAATGGTAAGATGTCCGACTGCTTTTCTTCTGCTCTTCGGTACCGGAATCTGCAGTTTACCGCTTAAATACTGTCCCGTAACAGATTCTTCCACACGCATGATTTCTTCCGCCGTGCCTTCCGCAACCACCTCACCGCCGTGCGAACCTGCTCCAGGGCCGATATCCACTATATAATCCGCCGCCAGCATCGTATCCTCATCATGTTCCACAACGACCAGAGTATTCCCCATATCCTTCAAATTTTTCAAGGCAGCTATTAGCTTATCATTATCCCTCTGATGCAGCCCTATACTTGGCTCATCCAAAATATAGCAGACTCCTACGAGTCCCGAACCAATCTGTGTCGCCAGTCTGATTCTCTGCGCTTCGCCTCCTGACAGAGATGCAGTCGCTCTGGACAAAGCAAGATAATCTAATCCCACCTCAATAAGAAAGCCTACTCTCGCCCTTATCTCTTTCAAAATCTGTTTTCCTATAAGCTCCTGCTGCCTGGTAAGATTCATGTTTCCGACAAACTCATGCAGATTTTTAATAGACATCGAAGTAATCTCATAAATATTTCTATCGCATACGGTTACAGCAAGCGACTCCTTCTTAAGCCGCATTCCCTTACACTCTCTGCATGGCGTAATGCGCATAAATTCTTCATATTCCTGTTTCATTATTTCCGAGCCGGTCTCTCTGTATTTACGTTCAACGTTCTTAATCAATCCTTCAAAAGCAACAGGATATACACCTTCACCACGCTGTCCTTTATAATGCACCTCCACTTTTTTACCGTTCGTGCCATAAATAATTACATGCTGCACAGAATTCGGCAGTTCTTCAAAAGGTGTATCAAGGCTGAACTTATATTCTTTCGCCAGAGCCTGTAAGACTGCATTTGTAAAGCTGCCCTCACTTCCGCTGGACTGCCAGCCCATCGCAACAATAGCACCGTCTTTTATACTCACACTTTTATCCGGAATCATCATATCAACGTCAAATTCCATCTTATATCCTAAACCAAAACATTCCTGGCATGCGCCAAACGGATTGTTAAAAGAGAAGCTTCTCGGTTCAATCTCTCCGATGCTGATACCGCAGTCCGGGCAGGAAAAGCTTTCGCTGAAAGTAATAGGTTCTCCGTCAATTACGTCCAGAATCATCAATCCCTCTGACAGATTCAGTACATTTTCTATGGAATCAGTCAGACGTCTCTCGATTCCTTCTTTTACCACCAGTCTGTCTACGATAATTTCTATATTATGCTTAATATTTTTATCGAGTTTAATTTCCTCCGACAGCTCGTATAGATTTCCGTCTACCCTGATTCTGACATAACCGCTTTTCTTCGCCCGTTCAAACACTTTGGCATGCTCGCCTTTTCGACCTCTGACAACCGGCGCCAGCAGCTGAATCTTTGTTCCTGCAGGTAAAGCAAGAATCTGATCCACCATCTGGTCTACGGTCTGTTTCTTAATTTCTTTTCCGCAGTTAGGACAGTGCGGGGTTCCGATTCTTGCATAAAGAAGACGAAAATAATCATAAATTTCCGTAACAGTGCCCACTGTAGAACGCGGATTTCTATTCGTAGATTTCTGGTCTATGGAAATAGCAGGAGAAAGCCCTTCTATTTTCTCTACATTCGGTTTCTCCATCTGTCCCAGGAACTGTCTCGCATAAGACGAGAGCGATTCCATATACCTTCTCTGCCCTTCTGCATATATGGTATCAAATGCCAGGGAAGATTTACCTGAACCTGATAGTCCTGTAAGAACTACAAATTCATTACGCGGAATGTCCACATCAATATGCTTCAGATTGTGTTCACTCGCTCCCCTTATCTTAATATATTCCCTAGGCCGCATCTTTACTGTGTCATTCATTTTCATTTCTCCTCTTACTTGTTTTTGCATTGACTACTCTTCCATGTCCCGCAATATTTTCTTAAGCTCCACCATCTTATCACGTAGTTCTGCCGCAGCTTCAAAGTTCAAATCCGCAGCCGCCTTCTTCATCTTCTTCTCCACGTCCTTAACAAGTTTTTCCAATTCCTGACGATTCATTGACTCAGGATCTTTTTCAAACTTGATGTCTTCTTTATCTATAACTTTAGAGATGCTGATTAAATCCCGAACCGCTTTCCTGATGGACTGCGGCGTAATCCCATGTTCCTCATTGTATTTTTGTTGAATTTCGCGTCTTCTGTTTGTCTCTGAAATAGCAACCTTCATGGAATCAGTCATGTTATCGGCATACATGATAACATGTCCTTCCACATTTCTTGCAGCACGCCCTATAGTCTGTATCAGAGAGGTTTCCGAACGCAGGAATCCCTCTTTATCCGCATCCAGAATCGCCACAAGGGAAACCTCCGGAATATCCAATCCTTCTCTCAACAGATTGATTCCCACAAGGACATCAAATACATTCAGTCTCATATCCCGAATAATCTCTGCACGTTCCAGGGCATCAATATCAGAATGCAGATATTTCACGCGTATTCCCACATCATTCATATATTCTGTCAGGTCTTCCGCCATACGCTTCGTCAGGGTAGTTACCAGAACTTTATTTTTCTTCTCCACCTCTTTATTAATCTCTGTCACCAAATCGTCAATCTGTCCCTCTACAGGTCTTACATCCACTTCCGGATCAAGCAGTCCTGTCGGTCTGATAATCTGTTCCGTGCGCAGCAGTTCATGTTCCGCCTCATAATCGGACGGAGTCGCCGATACAAACATCATCTGGTCGATATGTTGCTCAAATTCTCCGAAATTGAGCGGTCTGTTATCTAAGGCCGAGGGCAGACGGAAGCCATAATCTACCAACGTTGTTTTTCTGGCACGGTCGCCAGAGTACATTCCCCGTATCTGCGGCACAGTCATATGTGATTCATCTATGATAATCAGAAAGTCGTCTTTAAAATAATCCATCAGAGTAAAAGGCGTTGCACCCGGAGGCATACCGTTCAAATGTCTTGAATAGTTTTCAATTCCGGAGCAAAAACCGGTTTCCCGCAGCATCTCAATATCAAAATTCGTGCGTTCAGCAATCCTCTGCGCCTCCAGCAATTTATCTTCACCCTTGAAATATTTTACCCGCTCTTCCATTTCTATTTCAATATTTTTGCATGCCTCGTTAATTTTCTCCTGAGGGACAACATAATGTGATGCCGGAAAAATAGCAATATGTTCTAATGTCGCATGAACCTGACCTGTCAAAGGATCAGTCTGTGCAATCCTGTCTATCTCGTCACCGAAGAATTCAATCCTTATAAGATAATCGCCGCCTTCCGCCGGAAATACCTCCACAACGTCACCTCGCACACGGAAACAGCCGCGCTCCATATCCATATCGTTTCTGTTATACTGAATATTTATCAGTTCCCTGATTACCTGATCCCTGTCCTTCGTCATACCGGGCCGAAGAGACACAATCATTTCTTCATAATCATCCGGGCTTCCCAAGCCGTAAATACATGAAACGCTTGCCACTACTACGACATCCCTGCGTTCTGCAAGGGAAGCAGTAGCAGACAGTCTGAGCTTATCAATTTCATCATTAATGGAGGAATCTTTTGCTATATAAGTATCCGTAGACGGAACATACGCTTCGGGCTGATAATAATCATAGTAGCTTACGAAGTATTCTACGGCATTCTCAGGAAAAAATTCCCTGAACTCACCATATAATTGAGCCGCCAGTGTTTTATTGTGCGCTATTACCAAAGTCGGTTTCTGAAGCTGTTGAATGACATTCGCCATTGTAAATGTCTTGCCGGAGCCTGTAACCCCCAGAAGCGTCTGGAATTGGTTACCTTCTTTGAAGCCTTTCACGAGCTCAGCGATAGCTTGTGGCTGGTCACCTGTAGGCTGGTATTCGCTGTGAAGTTTAAAAGGTTTTGATTCATTTTTCGCAGAAAAATTTTGCACTAAATGTCACCTCCATGAACAGTATTAATGATATCATAAGTTTATTGATTTGTACAGACTTATGCAAACATTTGTTCTGATTTTTCCGATTTCACGAACTTAGGGAAAATAAATAAGAACGGGGCTCATCGCAAGCGCAATCGCACCGTTCTTATTAATTTTCCCTAAGTTCTGGATATTGAAATGTAATTACATAATTATCTAATCATTTTGTCCATTTCTTCTTTAGCGCGTTCCAATTGATTATCAACGCCGTCGTCATAATATGCATCTGCATCAAACTCACATACGATATCCGGCTCGATACCTATATTATGAATGTTATTGCCGTTCGGTGTATAGTATGCGCTTACCGTAAGCTTCAATGCTGTTCCGTCGGTAAGAGGAAGTATTCTCTGCACGATTCCTTTTCCAAAAGTAGTCGTACCGACAAGCACCCCTTTATCATAATCCTTGATAGCGCCTGCAAGAATTTCCGAAGCGCTTGCAGAATTACCGTTCACTAATACAACCAATGGTATCTGCAATTCATTTTTTCCATCGCAGGCATATTCAGTACGTTTTCCTGCACGGTCTTCTGTATATACAACCAACCCTTTCGGCAGAATCTGCCTTGCAATATCTACTACCACCGAAAGGCTTCCACCGGGATTACTGCGTAAATCAAGGATAAGACCTTTAGCGTTGGAGCCCTTTATTACAGCCAATGCCTCAACAAACTGATCATAGGTTACTTCGTCGAATTCCGTAATCTGGATATAACCCACGCCATTATCCAACATTTCATAGTTGACTGTGGGGGACTCAATCTTTCTTCTTACTACATCAATCTCCAGATAATCCGGTTCTCCTTCTCTATAAATAGTAAGACGTACGGTTGTTCCTTCCTCTCCTTTAATCATTGCAACAATTTCCGACAGTTCCAATCCATATGCCGACTCGCCGTCTACTTCATAAATAATGTCATTTTCTCTCAACCCTGCTTCCTGCGCAGGAGTATTAGCTATAATACCGCTAATTTTACCGTATCCTGTCTTTTCATCCAAACCCACGTATGCACCTATTCCATAATAAATGCCCTCCGTATCCTGCATCAGTGCTTTCCACTCTTCAGCAGTATAATAAACTGAATACGGATCGCCTAAGGAATCTACCATTCCGGCATACATACCCTCTATCATATCATCAGTATTGATGTCTTCTTCATTATAATAATATTTGTCAATAAATTCTTCAATCGATTCCAGTTTGGCAAGCGTATCATCACCGGTAACGCCATCCGTCGATTTACTTTCTGTGCTTGCCGGTTTTGCATTTGTAATTTTAAATGCAGCATCAGCCTTGGCTCCAACATATATACAGCTTGCAGTAAGCGCGCTTGCAAGTATACCCGTCAGCAATCCTACGATAAACATCCCTTTCGTTTGACGAGGTTCCTGCTGTACTCTCTGCGGACGCTGCTGTCTCTGTGGCTTCTGTGGCTCGTTAGGGTACAAATTATTCGCCGCTCCCTGATTCATTTCATTATTATTACTATATCCATAATTATCCAAAATCATTCATCTCCATTTATTTTTATTATTATAATTACTTACTTTAAATAATTCCATGGGCTCACATAATTTCCATTAAGGCGGACGCTGAAATGCAGATGGTTACCAGTGGAACGTCCGGTACTTCCTACCGCGGCAATCGACTGCCCTTTATAAACACTCTGTCCCTTTGATACATATAAAGCTGAAGCATGCATGTAAATAGTGTACAAGCCGTCTCCGTGGTCTATCATGATATAATTACCCATGGAGGAACTATATGTCGCCGCTACCACATCACCATCATATGCCGCATAAATAACAGAGCCATACGGTGCAGCCATGTCAAGCCCATTATGAAATTGCTGAGTTCCAAGTATAGGATGCGTGCGGTTTCCGTATTCATCGGAAATTCTGGTGTAAGAGGGACAGGGCCATGAAAACATACCGCCATCATAGACTCTCGCTTTGGCATTTGCCGCCGCCAATCTTGCCTTTTCCTCTGCAACCGCCTTTTCTAACGCCTTTATTTCCTCATTCTCTTGAGCTATTAGTGCTTCATATTCTTTGATTGCCGCCGCTTTATTGGAAATATCGGCATTCACTGATGTAAGCTGCGTCTGCTTTTCGGAAATCAATGTATTTACAGCTGCTTCTTCTCCTTCGACAGCAAGCTTCGCTTCTTCATAAGCTTCCTTTTCAACTTCCAGTTCCTCTTTACAAAGAGCTATTAATTCGGTGGTGTTAATATATTCATCCAGCTGGTTTCTGTCATATGCAGATAATGCTTCGATGTAATCCGCCTTGTTCATCAGATCCACGAAGTTGTCTGCAGATAAAAGGAGCTCCATATAAAGTGAATCTCCGCATTCATACATGAATTTGATACGTGCCTTCATCGCCTCATACTGTTCTTCCTGTTTAGCTACGGCAGCTTCCAGTTCTTCGGTCGTCTCTTCAATCTCAGTCTCTTTCTGTGTAATCAGCGTTTTGTACTCATCAATTTTATTCTGAATATTGGCGAGCTGTGTATCTAACTCCGTCACGTATGCTGCCAGGCTGCTCTTGGATTTCTCCAGTTCCTTTTTGAGCGCTTCCACATCAGTCATATTGCTTTTCAGCTTGGAAACCTCCTGCTTGGCTGCCTCAATCTCCGCTTCTTTCTCCCTGATGCTATCGTTGGTAACTGCTTCCACAGGCTTCGGTGGAAAAATAAAGACTATACCAAGACATATTATAATACATAATATTTTTTTAAAATGCTTTATCATACGTTTGCTGCCTTCCATAAGTCCCATATGTATGCCATTACCATATCAATTTCTGCATTAAACCCTCAGATGTTTCTTGACGGTAGTAAAGCTGCCGAAAAATCCGATCCCTATGCCTATTCCCAAAGAAACCGGGATAAGTACATGGAATACCTCACCAACCGTAAGGAAACTAAGCAGTCCTTCAAGCATAGAAAATCTTTCCATTATATTTTCCATTATCTTATTGTATAAAAAGTAAATAGTACACAACGGAAGTGCGGCTCCAATCAAACCAATCAGCATACCCTCTATAACAAATGGCGCCCTGACAAAGAAATCCGTTGCGCCGATATATTTCATAATGCTTATTT
>CAMWWS010000007.1 GCA_947178085.1 uncultured Lachnospiraceae bacterium
TAATTCTTTCAGACATTCCATATATACATGATAAAAAGTATGGCATACATAAATTCTTTGTTTCATTATTCCTTAATTCCGTCCTTCAACAATTATTAATATAAAAGTATTATAGCATAAACCATATTTTTTTTGTATAATAAGTATCAATAAGAAAGATGGGAGCAAAATCGCAGATGAACAGGAAAAAATGGATACCCTTTCTTTGGCTGGCTGCCGCATCTCTTGTGGTAGAACTTATAACCTGTAATTTTTCAGCATGGAAAAGTATGTTTTACAAGGAACGGCTCGTTATTGAAAACATACTTGCAGAAGGTGGTATTGAAACAGAAGAAGGCTCCGGAAAATATATTGTACAGGACGACATTTTTACTCTGCATATTTCAGATGTAAACAAAGAAATACACAACCTTTTCTTTGCGATGAACTTCTCTGACAATAACGCAGTTCCTTATACAATAATGCTTACCGATGAAGGGAATCACTATCCGTTTTATCTTCCGGAAAGAATATTGATGCCTGGTATAAAGAAGAGCTATTATACAAATATATATCCTTCGGGAAAGGTCGGAAATCTGGATGTGCAGTTCACTCTTCCTGCAGGCAGCCAGGTTACAATAAACGGAATCTATGCTAACACCCGAACCCCTTTTATGTTCAGTATAGGCAGATTTCTCTTTATTGTGGGATTCCTGTTCTTATTATATCAGGCTGCTGTCTCTAAAAAATGGCGGGAGGAAACGCTACGCCAGAAAAGCAAAAAGCAGCTTCTTATTACTGCTGTGGTAATCATTCTGTTAATAGGAATGTCATGGAAACTTGTCCATATAAATCCCATGTGCGTAGAACCTAAGTGGCCGCACCATAAACAATATCAGGAACTTGCAGAGGTCATATCACAGGGACATTTTTATCTGGACAAGACCCCCTCAGAGGGTCTTCTGAATGCTGAAAATCCTTATGATACCATTTATCTACAGGCAAACGGAATTGACTATCTTGCGGATTACGCTTATTATGACGGAAAATATTATGTATATTTCGGCATTGTTCCGGAACTTCTTCTATATCTGCCCTGTTATCTTATAACCGGGCATCACATTCCTAATTATATGGCGGTTTTTCTGTTTTATTGCGGCTTCATTCTGGCAGTTTTTGCACTTTATAGGGAGATATGCAGAAGGTGGTTTCCACATACGCCTTTTATTCTGTATCTAATCGCAGGAGTCCTCACCATTTGCAGCGGAAATTACCTGTTCATCATTTCAAGACCTGATTTGTACGATATACCTATTATGGCAGCAAACATGTTCACTGTAGCAGGTCTGTGGCTATGGATAAAAGGAAAATATGTTAATTCTGAAAAAGCTAAAAAAATTTGCTTTTTCTGCGGCTCGATGTGCATGGCGTTAGTCGCCGGCTGTCGTCCCCAGATGATCCTGTTTTCCATTCTGGCAATACCTCTGTTCTGGGATGAGGTGATTAAAAAAAGGGAGTTATTCAGCAAAAAGAATTTGTGGGATACAGTGTGCATCTGTCTGCCTTACATGATTACCGCCGTGGGAATCATGTATTATAACAACGCCAGATTCGGCTCTCCGTTTGACTTTGGGGCAACATACAGCCTGACCAGCAATGATATGACGAAACGGGGATTTAATCTGCATCAGGCTCTATTAGGACTGTGGCATTATTTTGCCAGACCGCCTGTAGTCGAAAGTGACTTTCCTTTTCTACAGGGAGTTCAGATAGCTTCCGGCTCTTATATGGGAAAACTCAATTCCGAATATACCTATGGAGGATTGCTGGTTTCCAATGCTTTCTTATGGGTGTTGCTCTCTATAGGCGGCAGAAAACAGCTTCTGAAAAACAAGGGTATTTATGTCTTTACAATGCTGAATATTGTCAGTTCAGTTATCTTATGCATAGTGGATGTAACAGGCGCAGGAATTCTGCAAAGATATATAGTGGATATGATATGGGGAATGTGGCTTGCCGCTGTACTTCTCTGGTTTGCCTGGGCAGAAGAAGCAAGGAATAACGGAATACTAAGAATCGTCATGCTCTGCCTGACGGCAGTTTGTCTGATGCAGGCCGCCTACGGCTTCGGCGTGGTACTCGGATGCGGAGATTTAAGCACAAATATACAGATTGCAAATCCTAAACTTTTTTACTACCTGAAAGAGCTTTTCACGTTCTGAGAAACTCTTTGACTATCTCATTTATCATTCATACTCTACGTGCACAAACTCTAACGCTTTACTCCCGATTTCCATGGCTTCCTCTGCGCTGCCGCAGACCGTAATGATATGCCCAAGCCTGTCATTGCTGGACTTTGTTCCGTTCACGGCGTCTCCTGCCTTTTTATCAATAACTACTTCCTCTACTCCCTGTAAGGTATGGATTTCCTCGTCAATCCCAATACTTTTTATTATACCCTCTCTACCCTGTATAAAATGAATCGCTGCGCCCTTTTGCCATTTTTGCTCAAGATTCACTTCTTCACCTGTCGCAAGAAGCACGGAAGCTCCTACCATATCTATACCCGTCGATAGCGGAACTAATCTGGAAGTAATAAAATCTCCGCCCAGTCTTGCGGCAAGCTCTACGATCTTAGGTCCATCTTCAGTCACCTTTATTTCAGTATGGGAAGGACCATTCTGAAGCCTGATGGCGGATATAGCCTGCAATGCAACCTGCTTTATCTGCTCCTGTGTCTCCATGCTCAGGCGGCTCGGTTCGCTATGAGCTATTTCCACAAAATACGGCGGCTGCGTAATATACTTATCGGTAATGGTAATAATCGTAGTCTCACCATTGACAGTCATCGCTTCGACGCTCACCTCAGGTCCTTTCATGAACTCTTCCACCATGACTATGCCGTTTCTCGAATTCCCTTTACTGTATTCATAAGTTTGCCGCAGTTCTTCCTCTGTCCTTTTCTCCGTCTCATCTAAGGATACCACTCCCCGGCTTCCGGCATTATCTGCCGGTTTAACGATGCAGCAGTTTTTAAGTTTTCTCACTGCATTCATAAATTCTTCAAAATTCCTTACGGAATAAAAATCAGGAATCGGTACATTATTCTCCTTCAGGCGCTCTCTCATATAACTCTTAATCGTAGCACATAAAGAATCTTCATACGACAAATCAGGCTGCTTTCCCAGCCTTTCATTCACATAAGCTGCTGTTCTCACAGGACCGTCGCTGGTGGAAGTAATCACTACGTCCGGGCAGTAGTGCAATGCCTGACGATACACTTCCTCCTGATCCAGTGTACTCACCACAAGCTTTACATCAGCTAACTGAAAACCTACCGCATTCTCATCATAATCCACGAGAATAATCTGATACCCCAATTCCTTAGCTTTTCTGATAGCCGGAACCTGAAGCGCGCTTGCACCCAGAATCATCATTTTCTTCTGCAGCTCTGTCTTCTTTTCTGCCATATCCGCCGTCTCCGTTCTACATCTGCAATATTATGATTCCCCTTTGCGCTTCACATGATATGTTCCCAAGTCAGGGGCGTTCCCTTCACAATATCGCTCTTTGCCGTTTTTCCTAATATATCATCATAATACATTGTATGCATGCCAAATGCCGGACGGATGGAACGCACGTTATCCTCCGTAAATATCTCTCCTGCCCCTACATCCTTCACCACAAACAGAGAACGGCCATCTTCCCTGCTCTTTTTCTGTTTGTCAGTCAATTCGTAAGTCACCCTGCCAAGCGCTTTTTCCACGATGCGGATTTCATCAACCATCTGTTTAAACTCTGCAGGCTCCATAGAAAATGCCGCATCCGGTCCCCCGTCTGCCCTGGAAAGAGTAAAATGCTTTTCCACCATCTTTGCGCCCAATGCCACGCTTGCCACCGCCACTGCTGTTCCCATACTGTGGTCTGACAGCCCGGTAATAACATCAAATACCTGAGACATATTGGGAATCAGTTTAAGATTCATATCCTCATACGGGGAAGGATAGGTAGAAGTACATTTAAGCAGTATAATCTGTTCGTTTCCTTCCTCTTTACATACGCGCACTGCTCTTTCAATATCCTCAAGATATGCTATTCCCGTAGCAATGATAACAGGTCTTCCCAGCTTTGCAATCCTGCGTATCAAAGGAATATCATTGATTTCAAAAGAAGCAACCTTATATGCAGGCATATCCATTTCATTCATAAACTCCACTGCCGAAGCATCAAACGGTGAAGAAAAGCACTCCATCCCCAGCTCATTTGCAAGTGTTTTAAGCTTAGGCTGCCACTCCCACGGCGTATATGCCGTTTCATAAAGCTTATGGAGAGTCGTACCATCCCAGATTGTTCCTTGTGTAATCTGGAAATATTTATTATCACAGTCCAACGTAATCGTATCCGGCGTATAGGTCTGAAGCTTTACTGCGTCTGCACCAGCCTCCTTCGCCGCACGGATTATTGCTTCCGCACGGTCATAATCCTGTAGATGGTTCGCTGACATTTCCGCAACGATAAAAGTTTTTTCTCCTTCGCCCACATAGCGGTTTCCTATTCTTATTCTTTTATCCATATATTCACCCTGTCCTTCTTATTTTTCCCTCATCATACTATATTTGATTTCCGCGAGTTTCCAGTCTGAAAAATTATCAATATCCTGAACCTCTGTTTCGTCTACGACAACAGGTACATAACCATCCGGCAGATTTCCTCTGCAGGCGCGGTATTTTTCAACATTATAGCAATAAAATTGTCCGCAGTCATGATAAATCGTTTCCAAATCCTGTGAACGTTTAAGAGCATTTTCCGGATAACAGTATTCCAGTCTTCCGTTTCTTACCACCATTCCCCTCTGCGGCGGAAAAGAAAAACCAACCACAGGCATAACGCCTGACGCTTTCTTTTCTATCAGAGTGTTCATGGCATTCTTCAATTTTTCGGCGGTAACAAAAGGCGCAGTCGGGTAAATACATGCCATGTAATCGAATACCTTTTCCCTTTTTTCATACTCTTCCAGAACTTCCATCAAAACGTCATCCGTAGATGCAAAATCATTAGATGTAGCAGCGCTTCGCATAAACGGCACGCTTGCCCCCGCCTCTTTTGCTATCCCGGCTATTTCCTCATCATCTGTGGATACCATTATTTCCCCAAACAGCCCTGAAGAAATCGCCGCCTCTATAGAATAACAGATAATCGGTTTTCCCAAAAAATCTTTCTTATTCTTACCCGGTATTCTTTTACTTCCTCCCCTTGCCGTAATAATCGCTATCGCATTCATATCAGTAAACCTGTCCCTTTCCCGGTTTTTACCCTACAGGTAAAAGATTTCGTCTGCAATCCTCATAGCTCCCTTACCATCAGTTACTTCATACAGCCGCTGCTTCATCCTGTCTTGCATTTCTTCGTCTCTTAAAATCATCTTAAGCTGACCGCATATGTTCTCAAGGCAGCTGTCCCTGTCTTTACGTATATCTCCCGCAAATAACATTCTTTCATTCTGCGCAAAAAATTCACTGTCATACCGCTGATTATCCGCACTGACAAAGAACACTGTCGGTAACTGCATGGCACTAAGCTCAAACAGCATTGTTCCCGCCGCCGACACCGCTGCCATGCACTGCTGCATCAGCTCCGCCATGTTGTTTACCCTGTAATGCAGAAGAATATTTGGGTGTCTATGTGCCAAACTCTCTAACTTCTTAACATTCCTGTTAAAGCTTCCGACTATTACATGAAAAACTATGTCTTCCAGCGCTTCTTCACCCACGGTTTTCGTTAGAATTCCCGAGAGCGCATCGCATATATCTCCGCCTCCTGAACTTAGCAGCACATGAATATTTCCACCCGCTTCACTTTCCATAACCTTTGGTACATCATTATTTTCCGAAATCCTGCAAAACTCTTCACGAAGCGGCACATAAGCAGTACCGAGAAGCAGTTTTGTCCTGCCGGAATATGTTTCTTCATATGGGAAACGCACATGATATGCATTATAATTCACGATCATATCAACCGGATAGGCGGCGTCAAAGCAGTCGTCTATATAAATAATCTTGCAGATATCTCTTAAGCGTTCAAAGTATTCTGAAGTTACCTGATATGAGTCTACCAGCAGTTTTCCGCAGCCTGCCTTTTGCAGTTCTTCACGGAGTACAGGTATTTCATCCTCCATATGATTCCACTTTGTATGCAGACATACGTATTCCATGCCTGCCTGCTCAATCATCTCACGTGCGTACTCATCCGCAGTAAAGAAAAGTACCCTGCACACTTTACGCACAAGCTGTCCGGCTATTGTGATACAGCGCATAACATGTCCCATAGCTACAGTGTCATTTGCGTCCACACGTATACCGACAATTTCCTTAAGTCCGTCCGTCTCCTTATTTTCATACTGCTCCAGAACGTCTGCTATGCGCTGCATTTCTGTTATGCCGTAACGCTGGTCTATAGGCAGTGCCAGCAAATGGTCGTAAATGTATCGCTCATCCTGCGTCAGGGTCGCTTCATTCTCCTTTCCGACAGGCCAGAGAATAGGAGCATAGATATCGTGAACAGTCAAAAAGCTCTGCAGCGCTTCTCTATCAGACGCATAGATGGGAAAATACAAAGGCGCCGTATCATGAGCATTCTCCGCTTTCAATCCGCCTTCCGTGACATCTTTTTCAAATACATAAGTAAAATGTTTTTTTCCTGCAAGTCTTCCGCGCAAATATCTGTAGTTTTCATTCCTTCTCTTACTGCATGACTTCTCATTCTCTGCGTTAAGTATACAGGCCGCCTCGTCTGATAAGCCGCTGATTCCCTCATAATCATCCAGCCATCGTTCCATCTGACGATTCTTTTTCAGATAATCATCTTTCAATCTGCGTCTTTCTTCAACATTTCCACATCCATGCAGATATTCCCACTTTTCAGTCATCATTTCCAGCCTTTTTTCGGTAAATTCTGCATTGGGATATAACTTTTCATCCGAAATATCTTCATCCGCCGCTACAAATCCTCCATCAGGAACATAATACCACTTGCGCAGGCTTCCGACTACATAATCCGCATCTTTCCCTACTTCGTCCAAATAATATGACTGGGTCACATCCTCCATAATACAGATTCCCTGCTTTCTCCATTCTCCAAGCAGGGGGCGCATTGCTTTCCACGTATCCATGCCGTAATACGGATGAATAAAGATCAGTCCCGGCTTTATCTGAGCTATCTGTATGCGTAACTCGTCGGCGTCTGCCACAAGATTCTTATCAATATGATAGAAATGGATTTCCCAGCCGGCGCGCTCAAAAGGAAAAAATACCGTATCACACATATATGCTGGGAGAAGACATCGCTTTGCAATATCCGGCCTCTCCTTCTCAAGGCTTCTTAAAGCCAGAGCAATCGCTTCTCTGCCCGACGACGTAAATCTGACTTTCTTTTTTCCGTATTTCTCTATTTCATCAAGCGTAAGCTCTCCTGAGTTTTCCCTGCCTTTATCGGCATAGCTGTCAGGATTGATTTCATAGATGCTTCCGATTTCCATTCAGTAAACGCCTTTCTTTCATCTTCCTTTATCCTTGCAGTTTCTTTCTCCATCTTCTATATGCCCATAGAAGTTTATAATACAGTATGAAAAAGAGCGTTGAACGCTGCTGCATCCTTATCAGTTTTTTCTCTTCCTCATGAGTCCTCTCATTATAATAGGGGTTCTTCTCAAAATCCGGAAAAGTCTGTTTCATTTCATTTCCCATTGCTTTTATGAAACCATACCTCGTTTTATCCACCCCGGACATATACGAAAACAATGTATTAATATAAAACAGAAGCGTGAAACTATATTCTAACTCCTGTTTATAATCATCAAAATAGTTATGCCTTCTGGCTTCATCCAGCATTATCCTGCCTGCAGTCATACGGTCCTCACAACGTTCCTGCGTAATTGTATGAACAGTGGAAACATCATGCTGATAGTAATAATACATCGGTTCTTCTATATATTCAAAATGCTTAGCAAGCACAACATAGGAATTTCCGACCGCATTATCCTCGTAGAAAATATTCTCCGGGAACCAAAGTTCATTCTCCATGATCATTGAACGGCGGAAGATTTTAACCACAAGACTGCCGCCATCCAAAATAAGACTGCGTCGTTTTTCAACGTTCAGAATTCCGCTTTGGCTGCTTTTATTGTTCGGTACTACCTTTCCAACCTTCATAGAATGCTCATCAGTCAGGCAGTAATCACAGCCTGCCAGATCCGCTCCGGTGTCCTCTGCCCTCTTAATCAGACGCTCATACATATCCGGAGTTATCCAGTCATCGCTGTCAATGAAACCTATCCATTCGCCCTTTGCCATTTTAAGTCCGATGTTTTTCGCTCCACCCTGATGCTTGTTTACATCGGAGTGTACAGCATGAAATTTACCGCGGAAACGGTTTTCGTAATCCTTCAGCAAAGCAAATGAATCGTCCGTAGAGCAGTCATCCACCGCAATTATCTCATAGTCCTCCATTGTCTGGTTTACCAGAGAATTCAGACAGTATTCAAGTTTACCATCCGAGACCATATTATATACTGGCACAATGATACTAAGCTTCATAATAGTCTACCCTCTTTGGTGACAGCGCTTGCGCCAAAACATATACGCAATCCCTGCAATCGTCAATGCTGAAATCACATCCGCTGCAACAAAACTCGCTACCGGACCGAACCTGATATAAACCATATGCTCTTTTCCGTCTCCCTCAGTCATGATCCGAATCCGCTGTTTACTACCTTCAATAACATCCAGTCTTTTTCCGTTTTCATCATATGCACGATAGCCATAATAATTCAGTATAGGCAGCTCAATATAATTTCCATCTGCATCCGCAACATAAGATGTCTGCGCTTTAGTTCCCTTTTTACTATATCCGTATACTCTCACATGGCTCATATCGGAAACAACGACGTCAGTTGTTAATTCTTCATCAATAATCCCATCCTTGCGCCATTCATGCGGATAAAAAATTCCGATATTAGCTGCCATCTTACTGTCATGACCTTTGGACGCAGTCGCCGTAACATCATCATATGGCATATGCGTATTATCTGCCGGAACTGATATAATCGTAAGTAAATTCAACCCGATAAGCAGAGCAAATATAAGATTTTTGTATGGCTTCAGTATCTCTGATTCTGACAGCCTCAGGCTGCCGACAAACAGGAAACAGGCTCCGGCAGGACCTAAAAATCTCCACGGGAACTGAATCATAGTCAGAATTGACCTTAAAAAATCATTCTTACACATCTCAATACCCGGGAAATAGCCTGTCATCATATATATCAGGACAAATCCCATCACCAACAGATAATTAAGATATTTATCGAGATTTGGTTTATTACCTTTCTTTTCACATACCAGATAAAGAACTCCCATTCCTGCACAACCAAGCAGTGGTAATCCCAAAGAAAAATATTGTTTATTATAAAGACTGATAGTCTGTGTCAGGAATGAAGGATTAACCGACTGCTCAAAAAATCCACTCCATCTCAGTATATTCGTATTAAGATTTCCGTTTAAATAATATTGCAAAAAAGGAACCAAAAACCAGAGATTCAATAAAATTGTAATTCCCGCTGCCTTGCCGATTTCCACATACCGTTTTTCCTTCCATATATTCACAACAAAGACAAGCGCAGTGACTATGCAAAATCCGGCTGCAATCGCGATGCTTAAAATATGGCTCTGTAGTATCCCGCTGAATCCAAGCACAAGGTAATACCATTTCTTCCTGTCTCCAAGCATAACATGATAAAGCCCCGCTATTAAAAGAGGCCAGAACGTAAGCGCCAGGGTTTCTCCTAAATCACCGCGTGAAAAAATATTCGTAAACCTATATGGCATTAGCGTATATAAGACTACTGCCAGAATTATTGTCCTTCTTGATTTCGACATTGATTTGGCAGCAAAATAAGCGCATACTGCCGAACCAAGATTTGCCAGAAAAACAACTGATTTATAAGATAGTGCTATAGACACCCTGCATATTCGCAAAAACGCTCCTATGTATAGAAAAAGATAGGGATACATGGCGTTCAGATATCCGTTTCCCTTAAGCGCATCAGGCATGATAATGACGGGAACCTGACCGTCCAGAATTCCGTCCTTAATTCCTTCCATACGCGCCAAATGATAGCACAAATCATCCCCATTAAAAAGATAAGTTGAGAACATTGGAGATGTAGCAAGCAAGGCAACACCCAGAATAATACATGTATCTACCAGCTTATCCTGTGGAATCGGATTCTCCAGATGTCTCTTATACAGAAAATATCCTGCCAGATTCAACAACAGAAACAATACAATAAAGAAATACGTATCTGTATAAAACAGCGTTCGCGGCGTCATATAAACTTTCTGTATGATAAAAGAGCCTTTACCCGAGTAATTAAACCGTACAGACAACTGTTTTGCATCCTTAGCCAAAGTAAAATCCACAGTAAATTCATTCTGCTCCGGCTCCAAAGTCCAGCCGGCAATTTTACTTCCCATTTCCCACAACTCTACCACATTTCCGGTATCGTCTGTTTCATATTTAAAGTCAATCGTATATGTTCCACGATTCATTACAAGCTGCGGTGTACTGGCAACAATTCCCGTCCTGGCAACCGCTTCCCTGATAACCAATGCATAATCAGAATCCAACACACCCACAGAATACTGGAGTTCAGAACCTGTATACGCAAGCGGATTGTCGCCCTCATTTCCAAGCCACAAAAAAAAGACGATACAGCATATGCTAATCAGATATATGACTGTTGATTTTGTTGTCATCTTCATGCTCTGTCGCCTTCCTCCCGTTATTTAGAATAATATGTTGCTATTTTGCTGACTGCCGCTATGACGCTCTCCACATCCTCATCTGTCATGGCAAAATATAACGGCAGACTAATAATTTCTTCATAAAGTTTCTCAGCGTTCGGACAGATTCCCTTCTTATATCCCAGTTTTTCATAGTATGGGAAATAATAGGTAGGAATATAATGCACATTACAGCATACATTCTCTGCTTCCAGAGCTTCAAAAAATTTCTTTCTGTCTATGGAAAATTTCTCCGGCTTCAAACGCAGGATGTATAGGTGTCTGGTCGTATCGGATTCTGCAATTTCCTTCTGTACGAAAATACCTGGCAGCTTAGAAAACGCTTCATTATATCTTGCAACGATTTCTTTTCTCCGCTTACTGAACATGTCCAGTTTATCAAGCTGACTTATGATAAGCGCCGCCTGCATATCAGTCATACGATAATTATATCCCAGCGCAATCTGTTCATAATACCATGGACCGTCGGATGGATGCTCTAAAAGCGATTCATCACGCGTAATGCCATGAGCGCGATACAATAAGAGCTTCTGATAATACTTCTCATCATTTGTCAGTACAGCTCCGCCCTCGCCGCCTGTTACCGTCTTGACCGGATGAAAACTGAGAGTTGTCATATCCGCAATAGAACCGTTCGGTCTGCCCTTATACTTTGTTCCTATTACATGGGCGCCGTCTTCTATTAATACCATATTATTATCCCGGCAGAGCTGCATAATTGGCTCCAATTCCACCGACTGTCCGGTGAAATCGACTGCCACTACAGCCTTGCTTTTTTCAGTCACACACTTTGCCACTGAATCCGGATCTATATTGTAGGTCTCCGGATTGATATCTGCAAAGACAGGACGTGCTCCACAGTACAATGCGCAGTTGGCTGATGCTGCAAAAGTAATCGGGGTTGTAATGACTTCATCGCCTTCGCTCACTCCTGCTGCCAGACAGGCAATATGAAGCGCCGCCGTACCATTACTGCACGCAACCGCATATTTTGCCCCCGTAATATTGCAGAGCTTTTGCTCCAACTCAGTAATCTTAGGACCGCAAGTCAGATAGTCGCTCTTCATGACATCCACTACTGCCTGTATATCTGCTTCGTCTATATATTGATGTCCATAATATATTTTACTTTTCCTGACCGGTTCTCCACCCTCTATTGCCGGTTTTTCCATATAAATCATACCTTTCTTTATTTCTCTAAATTAATGTCATTAAGCAGTACTCTAATATCCTCTACCGACAGCCATTCCGTATTTCTGTCGGAACTGTACTCAAAACCTTCCTCAACTTTCTTTCCGCTCAAATCAGGTTTCTGTTTACTATTCCATGTCATCTGCGGATATACAATGTAATGTTTATCATACTCATAGGTAGTCATAGAGTCTTCTTTAGTTACCATAATTTCATGCAGTTTCTCGCCAGGACGTATTCCTATTTCCTTCAATTTACAACCGGGCAGCATTGCCTCTGCTAAGTCAGTTACTTTAAATGAGGGAATCTTACTAATAAATGTTTCTCCACCTTTAGCCTCTGCAAGCGCTTTAATAACAAGCTCTATACCCTGCGTCAGACTAATCCAGAAACGTGTCATTCTTAAATCGGTAATCGGAAGTTCGGTTCCCCCCTCCTTGATTATATTGTTAAAAAGAGGAATAATCGAGCCACGGCTTCCTGCCACATTCCCATAACGTACTATCGAAAAATTAACATCCTTATTTCCTACATAGGCATTGGCAGCCACAAAAAGCTTATCGGACACAAGCTTCGTACCACCATATAAATTTACCGGTTCAACCGCCTTATCTGTTGACAGTGCCACTACCTTGCGTATGCCACAGTCAAGCGCAGCATCAATCACATTCATTGCTCCGTGAATGTTGGTCTTAATTGCTTCGTTAGGATTATATTCACAAGCCGGAACCTGTTTTAATGCCGCAGCATGTATGATGTAATCAACTCCATCGCAAGCTCTTTTAAGTCGTTCAAGATCCCTTACATCCCCGATAAAAAAGCGGAGCTTTTCTGCATACTCCTTGAACTCATCAGCCATAAGCCACTGCTTAAATTCGTCTCTGGAATATATAATAATCTTCTTTGGCTCATAATGTTTAAACACATATCTGGTAAAGCTTTTTCCAAAAGAGCCTGTCCCTCCGGTAATTAAAATAGTCTTGTCTTTTAACATAAATTTTCTCCTTTATCTATGTCGGCGAAGGTTGTAACTACGCATTTTGCCGCCGTTATTACATTGAACTTTAGTATAGCATAGGTATTTTTTGTTTTCAATATCAGGTCAGTTTCCATTCCATAGTTTTTCCAGTTTCATATCTATTTTTTCACATAATTCATGCAATCTCTTATTTCTGTCTATCGACCTGAAAATCAGCCGTCGTACCAGCTCAATAGCTGAACATACTGCATATACTCCTACGACAGTCAACACGATTTTAGGCAGCATATGCCACTGGTACATCCACGACCATGGCTTTAGACCTTGCCATAATGCTATTCGTATGTAGTAATGCTCATGAATTAAATATACGCCAATAGCAGTCGAACCCATTAAAAGTATCAAATCCGCAAGTCGTCCCGGTCGTATCTTTATCCCCAAAAAACCAACAAACAAACATACCGCCGCAGCTGTAGCCAGCATTGAATTATACTGATAAAATACACTGTAGCCCCAAAGCAGATCATCTAAAACCCCAGTCTTTACAAGAGGCGTAGACAGCAGTGCCACAATTACCACACGGCTTATAGGAATAAGAAGTTCAAATATCACCCCTGCCGCAAGCCATTTTCCATAATGTCCCTGTCCGACATCATAAATCCTGATATAAGCGCCAAACAGATACATGACTAAAAACCATGAAATGCTTATGCCTCCTGCTATATTCATTCCTGAAGTATAATAGAAAATATTGGTCCACACTGAAAATAGAACAAAGCAAAGAACCAGTACGCACTGATGCTTCCTTTTTGAAAGGCTTTTGATAAAATGGTTTAACAGTGGTGATAAAACATACATCCCAACATACATGGTAATGAACCAATAAAAATCCGAAATAACAGGGGTCAGAGATCTTACCATATATTCCAGATCTCTCTCTCCTCTCCCGCTTATCCAAAAATACAAGGTAATCACCATCGCGTAAAACCAGACCTGCATCCACAGCTTCAGCAGTCTCCAGGAGGAAAATCGTGATTCCACCAAAAAATAGCTACTGATAAGAATATATATGTTAATTGTCGGAATACCCAGTCCCATTAATCCCCATGCAATATTATAGGACACAGTTCCGCCCTCAGCTAAATCAATCATACCACCATGATTAACCAGATGCATTGCTACTATCATAACCATAGCAATCACACGCAGCAGCTCCAGGTTTGCATTTCGTTTTTTCATCTTTTTCTCCTTGGTGTATATTTTATTATTTTTCTCTTGATATCATAATCTTTCTGTGTACTTTCCGTACAGTCTTCGGTGCTACTGTAAGCAGCATAAGATAGGCTCTATTTTTTGCAGTTAAATATCGATTAAATATCGTATTGCAGACATGCTTGCGAAGGTATTTTTTAACTTTCTTATAAAATACATTCTTTCTATTCATCTGCGGAATCGGAATATGCAGCATATAATCCAGTCTTTGAAATAAATTAAAGCGGACTGCAATGGAATGCAGCGCCGGATAATCTTTATCCACAATAACTTGAATGTTGTCGGCATTTTCTATATTATCCATAAACACTCTGGAAAAACTGTTTTCAGAAGCCTTCCTCGTCGTACTGTTACTGCGGTATACCACATGATATCCCTGTTTCGGCAGGATGCCGACTCCGTCTACCTGTGAAAGCAGTTCCACTAAAAGCTTAAAGTCCTCGTTTAATTCACCTTTCGGAAATCTATGCTTCTGCAACAGTTCACGTTTCACTATTTTCGTACAAAAAGAACAATCACCCTTATGGAGCAGAAGCTCTTTCATAAATGTCTCCGAATCGCAGAAACATATATCCTCAGGCGGTACACATATATTCTGAAGTATATTGCCTTCTTCGTCTATTTCTTCTCTGGAAATCTGCACCATCTGAAGATTCTTCTCTATGGCAAGCCGCATCATCATCTGATACATGTCAGTATCAATATAATCATCACTGTCAACAAATCCGATATAATCACCCACTGCATTCCTTATTCCGATATTACGCGCAGAAGATGCCCCACCGTTTTCCTTATGATAGACTCTGATTCGATTATCCAGTTTTTCCAGCTTATCGCAAAACTCTCCCGAACCATCCGTTGAACCGTCATCCACCAGAATCAATTCCAGATTCTCATATGACTGTCTCCTGATCGAATCCACACAGCGTTCCAAATAATCTATAGTATTATATACCGGCACGATAACACTGATTTTTAATCTCTCCATGCTATTTCATTCTGCCTTTCATCATTGCTTTATACATCCCTCTTGGTGAGACAGCAGGCGCCGGGCTAAGCGGTCCGCTTGAAGCAGGAACAATCCTGCCCTCTGACAGGCAGCGCGCAAATCTTAGGAATTCTTCTGCCGCATGCTCCGCGTTCCATTCTGTAACAATTGTATTATATGCTGCACGTCCCATATGCTTACGTTCTTCCCAATGCTCAAATAAATCCAGCACCAGCTTCTCCATTTCCTTATATGAACCATTCGGAAATACAAGACCATTCACGCCATGTTCTATCAGGTAAGTCGTTGCTCCTGCCTGAACGCTTGCCACTTCCACACAGCCGCTGTTCATACCTTCATTTAAAACAGCTCCCCAGCCTTCCAGATAGTCGCTTGTGAAAAGGTGTATATGGCATTTTTCCATCACAGCCCTCACCTTTGACGGACCGCTGTAACCATAGAATATAAATCTGTCTGAAAGTCCGGACTGCTCAACCTTACGCTTTATTTCCTGCTCCATTTCTCCGCTTCCCAACATATGTATGTTGAAAGCATAACCTTTCTTATCAAGACATTGCGCAAGCTTTACCACATATTCCGGATGTTTCCAGTTAATAAATCTTCCCACCCAGATTAGCTGCAGCGGACCATCCTTTTTCATCGAGGTAAAAGTTTCCTCTGAATATATCCTTGTCTCCGGAAAATATCCCCACTTTAGCATCTTTCCCGGATACGCGCCAATCAGATGAAAGTCAGATGCCGTATATGCTCCGGCACATAGCATGCAGATATTTTTATTACGATACCTGATATGCGCGTTATATTTCGCAATAAGTCCTCTGGGGGAAACTGCTTTCCATTGCCCTTCCTTATATATTCTTTCACTGCTTCGTATCGTTACTTTTCCTGAGCGCAGACGCTCATCCTCAATATCTTCTCTTTCTGTCCAGCCTAACAATACCACATCACTCTCCGCAATTATTTTGCGGCACTCATATTCATCCTCATACAGACAGCGCACATAAGGAATTTTTTTCACATCCAGCCCCCAGCCCATTGCTATACGTTCTTCCTCCATAGGCATAGTCTGTACAAAGCAATAGTCAGCTCCAATCTTCTCATAAATAGCATTGGAAAAAGGAATCTGATGATGATTGATGTAATTTGACACAAAGGTTATTGTCATTACTGCCTCCATATCGAACTATAAGGTTTACTCTTCTTCTGTTATTTCCTCATAGATTCGTATCATTTTATAATAATTCTGATCGGCGTCATGCGTCTCTCTGGCATGTCTTCTGGCATTATGCGAATACTTTTCCGAAATAAATTCCTTTTCAAAAATTTCTATCAGCTTTTCCGAAAGTGCTTCAACATTGCCTGCCGGATACAACAGACCATCTCCTCCATCCACTAACAGGTTGTGTATGCCGCCTACATTTGCCGCCACACACGGTACTCCAAGCAGCATGGCTTCACCCAGCGAATTCGGAGAATTTTCCATCGCTGAAGGACAAACAAATACATGGCTTTTCAAAAACTGTGCTTTCATCCCATCAGCATCTAAGCTTCCAAGCATAGTCACTTTATTCTTAAGATGATTTTCCCTGATTAATTTCTTCAAATATTTTCCGTAAGCGGAACGTTTCAATCTGTCTTTCCATGTTGCATTCTGTATAATATTATTACCGGCCACAAAAATCTGTGCCTCCGGATATTTTTCAAGTACAGCGGGCATTGCCTGCAGCAGATAATGAAAACCCTTTATAGGATAGTCACCCTGACTCAAAAAAATACTGTACGGAATGCAGGAATTCCTTTTCCATCTGTCTCTATAGAAGCAGCCTCTCAATGTCTCATTCAAAAAATGATACTTTGCTTCAGGGTTTACTGCCGCCACGGCTTCTCTGTCAAAATCTGTTCTTCCTGCGACATGTCCCACAAGGCGAAGCGCCTCTTTTTCATTTACGCTTCTTTTCCTGAACTTCTTCTGCTGCTGCACAATGCTGTCTTTTTTAATCAAATCTCTAAGAGTAACCTTTCTGCGCACATTTGCAGGAAGGTCAGCCATGTATGCTTCCGCATATGCATACATTACTCCCTGAATACTAATCAGAGTTCTTGACGGTCTCCCATAGGCACGTACGCATGCCAGCGTGTGCGGAAACTCTGTTCCGAAAATATGTATCATATCCGGTTTAAAATCGGATATAATTTCCTTCATCCTATCTTCTATTGTATTGTCATACTGCTCCGGTGTGCGTAAATTTTCTACGAAACCATAGCACTGACAATACGCATTTTCCCCAAGCATCATCTCTTTTGATATATTGCCAAGCTCGGCCGTAACCGGGAAAGCAATTCCCAATGTGATTTTGTTACGATGCTGCTCCTGCAAAAAACGGTCCATCATTGCAGTCAGCCATCCCTCGCGATTACTGTAAGTCAGTTCCAGTTGGACTGCTATTTCCGGCATTATAATATTGCATACCCAAAGTACCCTCATCGCCCTGCTCCTCTCTTATAATATAATTTCTTAAGATTATTGTAAAAACCCGATGTCACAGGATTCCTGGCAATCCAAGTGCGAAGCGGAGCCAGCGTAATCCACATCAATATCCTGTATTTCAGAACCTTTAGCGCAGGCATATATTTTCTGACAATCTCTTTGTGCTCATCGGAAGAAAGCTTCCTATTCCGCTTCGTTTCCGAAAACCCGCCGCCCTCATAATCCGCAATCAAAATATCACCATAAACAAAAGCTGCATTTTCAGCGAGTTCATTTGTAAAAAAGCACCATAAGAACTGCTCGTAGTCTGCTCTTACACGGTATCTTACTTCAAAAGGATGGGCAATCAGCAGTTTTCTGTCGTAAAAACACGCCTGATGGCATGGTACATTCCGATAGCATCCAAATTCATCCATTTTCGGATTGGAAGCTACTTCGCGTCCTGTCAGCCTCTCGTAAATATTGCCATAATAAATACCGGCATCGGAAGGGTGTCTGCAAATCAACTCCGCCATGTCCGAAAGAACATGCTCATTGTAGAATACATCCCCGCAATTTAGAAAATAAAGATATCTTCCTACGGACTCCTGCACCGCCTGATTCATGGCGTCATAAATACCGCTGTCTTTCCTCTCAATCAACCGTAACACCGGAAACTTGTCTTCAGCATTATTTATTTCTTTTATACACGATAATGAATCATCCGTCGATAACCCATCCTTCACCACTATTTCATAATTCCAATATGTCTGAATCCTGATACTATCCAATGTTTTTTTTAACTTATCTCCGGGGTTCAAACAAACCACCAGAATGGAGAATTCCGGTTTCATGTCAAATCACTGTCCCCTTCCTACATTATCCTGTCTATTTAGGCGCATAATTATTTTCAGTCACCTATCCATGTAGTATCCAGCATATCATTGAATATAAAGCTTCTATATGGCAGAATACGCATATTATCATCATATGCCCTGCCCATAAATTTGGCAAGATACCAGAGCGCAGCCAAAATCATTCCAAGCTTAAGCAGCTTTCGCAGCTTTTCATTCCCTACTTCATTAAGCAGCGCGGGCAGAAACAGAATATGACTGACTGTCAGGTAATATCCTATACGCGAAATAATCGGCAGAAAAGAACAAAATACATATAAGGCAAGTGCCCCCAGATTAAGATAAAAATAAAATCTCAGCCGCCTGTTGCCTTGTATACTCTTTTTATAATAAATAAGAGAGAGCACAAGCACAGCCGCACAGCGCAGGATATTGATATAACTGGTTCCGCCTTCCAAATATTCCGTATCCTCATATGTTGGATATAGAAATAATACGACCCTCAGATAAAAATCCTGAAAGAACAAAAAAGTAATGCAAAATAATCCTGCCAATATTAACTGCCATTTTTTCCATGCAAGGGAAGCCAGAAAAAATAAAGGCATAACAACAAGCATGGATTTGTGGAAAAAAGAACCGAGAATTATTAATAAAACAAATCGTCCCCATTGTCTGCGTATTACAAATTTCATGGAATAAAACGCAATAGCCAGCGCCATATAGTAACGCACGGTATTAAACGTCTGAAAATAATACCCCAACGCCATAAACAAAAAGAATGTCATGGGGAAGTCATCACTCTGCTCATAGATTGCCAGAATGAACAAAAAAATCGTAACAAATGAAAAAATTGCAAATACCAGCAGATAATTTTCAAATCCTGATGCAATGTAAACCGCTTTTGATAACAGATTAAACCCTGCTTCCGTCGGAACATATGCATTATACAGTACCAGATGCATGAACTCCACATATCTGCCATAATCGTTTCCCACATTCTGCCTGCAGGCAGAAAGCGCAAAAAGGATGAGAAAAACAGCAAAAAGGCATATTCTATTACACATCTGCTGCCTTGTTACCCTATACGGCTGTAAAACCGGCCGATTATTAACCATGCATGCAAGAAGTACTGTTCCCGCCGCAACTGTTAGATATAGAATCATGAGTAAACCAACTGCTCCTTTTTTAACACCGCTGTGATTTAATTCCTTCATTCATCAGCGCATATGCCTCTTTGAAAGGAATCTCTGCACACATTTCTTTTTTATTTTTAAAAAGAAAACGAAACGCAAAAATTCTTGAAAGACTTCCGTACAAATAATGATAAAGAACACCTCTGTCCGTAAAAAATTTCTTCGTATATCCATGAAACCATGTAGACTCTCTCTCTACTTCTTCACCAATACAAACCGGCACGGCATATATTTTCAATCCTGCTTTAAGACAATCCCGTAGGAACAGGCTGTCTTCACCATTACTGTACTTTGCACCGCCTCCAAATAACAATGAGAAATGTACATTCGCCCGCCGCAGTGAATCCAGCTTTCCTGAAATGCTATAGGCAGGATATCTGCCATAATTATACCAGCGGATTCTTTTTACCTGCTCATTCCAATAAGTTCTTCTGGCTGGAGATACTTTCACATTGAATAGAATCATATCCGCCTCCGGATACTTTATATAAGTCTCCCTGATAATGTTCTGCAGCCCGTCAAATAAAACTATATCCTCATCTGAAAAAAGACAGATATCCGCATCCGCATGCAGCAACGCCGTGTTTCTGCTAAGCCCCACTCCACGCTCCTTCATGCAGAAGCATTGTACAACGCCATGAGCAAGTTCAAGCTCTTTATAATCATATTTACCGCATTGGTTCACAATCACGGCATCAGTATCTATATTCATTTTCTTATAAAGTCCGGCAGCATCATTATCGACTGTCGATACCAGAACCTGCACTTTTAAAGGTGATTGTAATACCATTTCATAAACCTCATATCTGCATCCTTAATAATAATTCCCACCGTCTTACATTCCTGCAATGCCAGCTGGTCTATCCTGTATGCAAGAGATGTCCTGTCCATTTTTCCATAAGGAATAACCAGTATTACGCCATTTGCTTTCCGCAGCTTATCACAGACTTCTTCGGTAACCTGACTCTTCTTACTCAGTTCCAGAGTATCAAGCGTTCCATTCTCTTTCATCAGATGTACCCGGTTCAGTTCCATATCCTCATGAAGCTTGTCAACCAGCGCTTCTTCGCCGGAATTTTTTCCTTTTTCTATCTTATCTGTAAAGAGAAATCCTATAAAAGGCAGCCCGGTGACACATTTCAAATCCCCCGGTACATATATCCTGTCATCTAATACATAGACAAGCGCCATCGCAATAAGCGACAGTATCAGTACAATCACGAGACCTGTCAGAACAGCCTGAATCATTCTGGAATCCGCTGTTACCAGCTTTGCTTCCGTTTCTTCAATAACTTCTATCTCGGTAAATTCTATTTCACGCTCTCCCATTTCCACTAAAGACTTGTTTGTTGCTTCCAGAATCTCTGACGTCTTATTCGGATCGGAAGTCGTAATTGTAATAGTCAGAATCCTAATGTCGGAAAGAATGCTTGCCGTAGTTGCTTCAACGACTTCTTCCTCCGTATAAGTATCCGGCAGATACAACATAGTGCCATTCAGAATTCGTTCGGTCGACATAAGATCGTTCCAAGTATATCCATTATATGCCTCATATGCCACACCTTTCTCATCAGGTGCAAAATACAGATATAGTTTAGATGTAGCTCTATACTCCCTGTTAGCGCTTAATACCACATTATGGAACAGGTATATTCCCCCTCCGAGAGCCGCACCTAAAACAGCCGCCAGAACAGCCACCCAGATTTTT
>CAMWWS010000008.1 GCA_947178085.1 uncultured Lachnospiraceae bacterium
GGTGTCTTACTGCCTGCGGCGATACACCGGAAAGGGTAGAAATATCAGGACCGGAAGTTATTGAGGAACCGGTGGTAAAAGACCCTGAAGTTGTGGAGCCGCCTAAGGAGGAAGAGGAACCTGAAGAACCCGCGACGAACGGTGATGTTATTGAAGAAAGAACAGTAGTTAATGGCGAAATCCAGAGCTATCTGACAGGCGAATGGACAAGCGAGGAAATCGCTAACAGAAGACCTATCGCAGTCATGGTTCCTAACAACAGACCTGCAATGCCGCAATACGGACTTTCACTGGCAGGCGTCATCTATGAAGCTCCGGTAGAAGGACGTATCACCAGACTGATGCCAATTTTTGAGAACTTCGACGATTTAGAGAGAATCGGACCCGTCAGAAGCAGCAGGGATTATTATGTTTATACTGCAATGGGATTTGAAGCAATTTATTGTAACTGGGGACTCGCAGTTCCTTATGTGGAGGAATTGATTAACCGTGATACAGTATATAATGTCAGCGCGGCAGTAGAAGGTATCCATAATCCTGCAGATGAGGCATTTTACAGAGTTAATCGTGGTGATGGTTATGCACTGGAATTTACAGGATATCTGAAGATAGAAGGAATGAGGAAGGCTGTGGACAGGCTGGGATATGACTGGAACTATGATTCTTTCCATGTTCGTCCGTTCCTGTTCGCCAATGATAAGATAAAAGATTATCCTGATAATGAAAGCGCTACAATGATTTATCCCGGCGGAAAGTCCGGTAGTAACGCAAGCGGTTACGGTCAATATCATCCTTACTTTGAGTACCACGAAGACGACCATCTCTATTATCGTTATCAGGATGGTAAAAAGCAGATAGACGAATACAATAACGAGCAGCTTGCAGTTACTAACGTTATATTCCAATACTGTCACGGAGAAGTCAGAGACTCTCACGACTATCTTGCATTTGGAGTTCACGGTGAAGGCGATGCTATTGTTTTCACTAACGGAAAAGTGATTAAAGGGACATGGAAACGCAGCGCTGATTTTGAACCTGCTCAATTCTTTGATGAGAACGGAGAAGAAATTGTTATAAATCAGGGTAAAACATGGCTCTGCAATATCTGGAAAGAGTATAGTGAGTTTGTAGAATACGAATAAGATTAGGCGATTCTGCTAAAGAAGCATATGACCGGAACTAAGAAAGGGGTATGGCTGTTAATATGAAATGGCTGAAATTCAAAATCAAAACATTGACAGACGCAGAAGATATTATTATCAGCACCCTATACGATATCGGATTGGAAGGGGCGCAGATAGAAGATAAAGTGCCGCTTACCGCATGGGAGAAGGAGCAGATGTTTGTAGACATTCCTCCGGTCAGTGCCGAAGATGACGGAATTGCTTATCTTAGCTTCTTTGTAGAAGAAAAAGAAGATGGAAGTCTGGAAGTAAACGGTGAAACTACCGATAAGGAAACTGTTCTGAAGCAGATCGAGCAGGAACTTGCAGACTTACAGATGTTCATGGATATCGGAGAAGGAACCATCAGCATTGAGGAGACTGAAGATATCGATTGGATTAACAACTGGAAACAGTTTTTCCACCAGTTCTATATTGATGATTTATTGGTTATTCCCTCATGGGAAGAAGTAAAAGAGACTGATAAGAATAAAAAAATTCTGCATATTGATCCGGGGACAGCTTTTGGTACCGGAATGCATGAAACAACGCAGCTTTGCATACGCCAGATCAAGAAGTTTCTGACGCCTGAGACAGTGCTTCTTGATGTGGGATGCGGAAGCGGAATATTGGCAATCATAGCATTGATGTATGGTGCAAAAAAGGCAGTCGGAACAGACATTGATCCATGTGCGGTTGAAGCCGTCAGACAGAATATGGAAGTTAACGGCATCAAAGCTGAAGATTTCACAATGATGATTGGAAATATCATTACGGAGAAAGACGTACAGGATAAGGTTGGCTATGCCTGTTATGATATAGTGGTGGCAAATATTCTGGCGGACGTACTGCTTATGCTTACTCCGGTTATTACGGGTCAGTTGAAAAAAGGCGGTATTTATATTACTTCCGGAATTATTCAGGACAAAGAAGAAGTGGTTGTAAAAGCAGTCGGAGAGGCAGGGCTCAAAGTACTTGAGGTCACTCGTCAGGGTGAGTGGGTATCGGTAACAGCCATGAAGGAATAATGGAAAAAAGAAGAGTAATTGCAGGAGTTCTTGCTCTGTTGTGGATGTGTATGATTTTTGCATTTTCCGCACAGCCGAGTGAGGAATCAAGTGAAGTTAGCGGAGCTTTAAGCCAGCAGATAGTGAGCGGCGTAGGAAAATTTTTTCATCTGAATCTGAATGATGAAGAGTTACGCCGGATAGCGAATGCTATTGAAAAGCCGGTCAGAAAAGCAGCTCATATGACAGAATATGCGGTTCTGTCTGTTTTATTATATATATGGCTTGGGAAATGTAAGCATGCGATTGCTTTTGCGGCGCTTTATGCTGCCAGCGACGAACTGCATCAGCGTTTTGTACCGGGGCGTGCGGGAAGACTGGGTGATGTTTTGATAGACAGCGCAGGCGCCGTGATTGGAGTGCTTATTTTTATAGGAGTGAAAAAATGTATCATTTCTTTGCGGAACCGTCACAAATACAAGGTACGAGAATCGTCATAACCGGAAATGATGTAAATCATATTAAGAATGTGCTTCGGATGAAAGTCGGAGAAGAGATAGCCGTCAGTAACGGCGTTGACGGGAAAGAATATCGCTGTGGAATAGAGGAATTTAAAGAAGGCGAAATCATTTGCGGTCTGCGCTTCATCAAGGAAGCTGATGTGGAGCTTCCCTCTAAAATATACCTGTTTCAGGGAATACCAAAATCCGATAAAATGGAAATGATAGTGCAGAAAGCGGTGGAACTGGGAGTTTATGAAATTATTCCGGTTTCAGCGGCAAGATCCATAGTCCGATTTGACGAGAAAAAGGCAAAGAGCAGAATAATCAGGTGGCAGGGAATAGCAGAAGCGGCAGCGAAGCAAAGCAGAAGAGCAGTCATTCCTGAAGTAAAAGGCGTCATGAGTATGAAGGACGCCATTGTTTATGCCGAATCATTGGATGTGAAGCTGATTCCTTATGAATTGGCGGAGGATATGAGGAAAACGAAGGAAATTATTGAAGATATTGAAGCCGGAGAATCGGTAGCCATTTTTATCGGACCGGAAGGCGGATTTGAAGAAAAAGAAATTGAGGCTGCCACTGAGAAAGGTTTTGTTCCAATCACTCTGGGGAAACGGATTCTCCGTACAGAGACAGCAGGCTCTACAGTTCTGTCATGGTTGATGTATCATTTTGAAAAATAGAATGTCAAAAAGCATAAAATTGTCATATATTACATTATAAAATAATATATTCGCAGTCAGGATAGTATATACTTTTTATTTTATAAAAAAATGACGGAAATAGGAGCTGTGTATGGAAGTATATTTGGATAATTCGGCTACGACCAGATGCTTTGACGAAGTAGCGCAGCTTATGATGAAAATTAGTTGTGAAGAATATGGGAATCCTTCAAGCATGCATCATAAAGGCGTTGAAGCGGAGCGTTATTTACGATATGCGAGAGAAACTCTGGCTAAAATACTTAAGGTAAACGAAAAGGAAATCTTTTTTACGTCCGGCGGAACCGAGTCGGATAATATAGCCATAGTCGGAACGGCAATGGCGAATCATAGAACCGGGAGACACCTGATTACTACACAGATAGAGCATCCCGCAGTTATACAGACAATGAAGTATCTGGAAGCTCAGGGATTTAGAGTGACTTATCTTCCGGTGGATAAACAGGGAAAAATACGGCTGGAGGATTTGCAGGAAGCAATCTGTAAAGAGACAATTTTGGTATCAATAATGCATACTAATAATGAAATCGGAACGATTGAGCCGATTGCGGAAGCGGGAGAACTGATTAAGAGAACCAATCCTGCAACCGTTTTTCATGTAGATGCGGTACAGGGTTTTGGCAAATTCCGCATTTATCCTTCCAGGATGAATATTGACCTGCTTTCGGTCAGTGCGCATAAGATTCATGGGCCGAAAGGTGTAGGTTTCATATACATTAATGATAAAATCAAAATCAACCCGATTATTTACGGTGGCGGGCAGCAGAAAGGTATGCGTTCGGGTACGGAAAATGTTCCGGGAATCGCAGCTCTTGCCAGAGCGGCAGAGATTATGTATTCTAATCTGGATGCGGATATGAATAGACTCTATGAACTGAGGGATATGTTTATACAGGGAGTCTCACAGATTGATAATGTAAAAGTTAATGGCTGCATGGGCGATGAAAGCGCCGCACATATTGTCAGCCTTTCAGTCAGCGGAGTCAGAAGTGAAGTGCTGCTGCATGCGCTGGAAGACAGAGGCATATATGTTTCTGCAGGAAGCGCCTGCTCCTCAAATAAACCGCAGCCGTCAGCAACCTTGAAAGCAATCGGTATAGAGAAGGATTTATTGCATTCTACAATCCGTTTCAGCTTTTCTGTTTTTACTACCGAGGAAGAGATACAATATACGATACAGACGTTGCGTGAGATTGTTCCTGAATTAAGGAAATATACGCGGCACTAATTAAGTTATTAAAATAGGTATTTGCAAAACTTTGTTTTGTAAATACCTAAATCAGATAAAGATTATAGAAGGAGCTCCAAATGTTCACATCATTCTTAATAAAGTACGCTGAAATCGGCGTAAAAGGAAAAAACCGTTATCTTTTTGAGGACGCGCTTGTAAAACAGATTAAGCACGCTTTGAAAAAGTGTGAAGGAAACTTTCAGGTGCGTAAGACTGATGGCAGGATATATGTGGATGCAGTTTCGGATTTTGACTATGAGGAAACTGTGTCAGGCTTGCAGAAGGTTTTCGGGATTGCGGGAATATGTCCTGTGGTAGTGGTAGAAGATGAAGGGTTTGAAAGGCTTGGAGAGCGTGTTGTCAGATATTTGGACGAAGTTTATCCGAATAAGAATAAAACATTTAAAGTAGCCGCAAGAAGGGCAAGGAAGAATTATCCGTTGAATTCCATGGAGATAAATATGGAGTTAGGCGGAGTGATTCTGGATGCTTTTCCCGAAATGTCGGTTGATGTACATAAGCCGGAGATAATGCTTCATGTTGAAATAAGGGACAAGATATATATATATTCAGAAATCATTCCGGGACCGGGAGGTATGCCGGTGGGCACCGGAGGTAAAGCAATGCTGTTATTATCAGGAGGAATTGATTCTCCGGTGGCGGGTTATATGATTGCCAAGAGGGGCGTTAAGATAGACGCCGTGTATTTTCACGCGCCTCCATATACAAGTGAACGTGCGAAACAGAAAGTCGTGGATTTGGCGAAAAAGGTTGCTCAATATACCGGACCGATTTATCTGCATGTTATAAACTTTACTGATATACAATTATATATTTATGATAAGTGCCCGCATGACGAGCTGACGATTATTATGCGCAGATATATGATGCGGATAGCGGAACATATTGCCATGGAATCCGAATGCTTAGGGCTTATTACGGGTGAAAGTATTGGACAGGTGGCTTCGCAGACTATGCATTCCCTTATGGCGACCAATGAGGTATGTACACTTCCGGTATACAGACCTTTAATAGGATTTGATAAAATGGAGATTGTGGATATTTCAGAGAAAATTGATACCTATGAAACTTCGATTCTTCCATATGAGGACTGTTGTACGATTTTCGTAGCAAAGCATCCTGTTACTAAACCGAATCTGAAAATCATTAAAAGACATGAAGAAAATCTGACAGAGAAAATAGATGAATTGGTGCAGACTGCGCTTGATACTGACGAGCTGATCATTGTTTCGTAGAAAAAATGGCATCACATGATAATTATTGATTATCCTGTGATACCATTGCCAATATGTTTGCTTATTTAGAAAATTGCAGCTTATATCAAATAAGGCTTCAAAGCATTCAGTATCTCTTCGGCATTATCTTCTGTATGGATATTCAAATCAATAGGCTTAGACAGGTCCAGACTAAAGATGCCCATGATGGATTTTGCGTCAATTACGTATCTGCCTGATACCAGATCGAAATCATAATCAAATTTTGTAATATCGTTTACGAAAGACTTAACTTTGTCGATAGAATTTAAAGAGATTTGAACTGTTTTCATCAAAACTTACCTCCTTTTTATTACTTTCTGCTATAATACTAAATGTTGGAGGAGTAAAAGTCAATGATAAATACATACAAAAATTGGATACTAGTGTGAAAAATATATTTTTCACCTACAATTTGTGATCTGATGCACAAATTTGCAGGTGAAGAAGGAGTGCGGAGCCGGTATGGAAAGTATTGCGCTACATAATCTGGGATGTAAAGTAAATGGCTATGAAATGGAAATTATGCAGCAGATGTTGCAGGAAAAAGGCTATAAGATTGTACCGTTTGAAGAAAAAGCCGATATATATATTATCAATACCTGCACGGTAACAAATATTGCCGACAGGAAGAGCAGACAGATGCTTCACCGTGCAAAAAAAAAGAATCCGGAAGCAATTGTGGTTGCGGCAGGCTGCTATGTACAGACTGGTGAGGATACGATAGAGAAGGATTCTGCTATAGACCTCGTAGTAGGCAATAACCGTAAGAAGGATATTGTGGCTATTCTTGATGAGTACCTTGCTGCCGGAAATAAGAGCGATGCATTAACAGATAACAGCTTGCAACACAGGACTATTATTGATATCAATCAGACAAAAGAATATGAAGAGATGTTGACGCCTTCCGTCATATCGGCACTCACAGATAAACCTTGGACAGGAACTCATACGCGGGCTTATGTGAAAATACAGGATGGATGTAATCAGTTCTGCTCTTATTGCATAATTCCATATGCAAGAGGAAGGGTAAGAAGCCGTCGTGAAGAAGATATCCTGATGGAAGTATCGGAACTTGTAAAAAGGGGCTGTAAAGAAATCGTTCTTACAGGCATTCATATCAGTTCTTACGGAGTGGACAGAGGAGAATCTGAGTTATTGAAGCTTTTGGATAAGCTGAATGCTTTTGATGGCTTGAAGCGTATCCGTTTAGGTTCTCTGGAACCGGGAATTATTACGGAGGAATTTGTGCAGAAGCTCAGTTTGCTTCAAAAAATATGTCCGCATTTTCATCTGTCTCTGCAAAGCGGGTGTGATGAGACGCTGTTGCGTATGAATAGACATTACACTACAGGGGAATACTTGGAAAAAGTGGATATATTACGGAGATATTTTAGTAGACCTGCAATTACAACTGATGTAATCGTGGGCTTTCCGGGTGAGACTGAGGAAGAATTTGCATGTACGGAAAACTTTCTTGACCGGGTACATTTTTATGAAATGCATATTTTTAAATATTCCAAGAGACAGGGTACCAGGGCGGCTTCCATGAAAAATCAGGTTCCTGAAGAAGTCAAGTCTATGAGAAGTAACAGGCTTATGCAGATGGAAAAGCGGATGTCCGAAGAATATAGACGGAATTATATCGGGGAAGAAGTTAAAGTACTGTATGAAGAAGCCATGGAGATGGAAGGGCGTACTTATCAGATAGGACATACCGCAGAATATGTGAAAGTGGCGAAAGAAACACAGGATAATCTAAGTAATTGTTTGGTTACGGAAAAAGTGAATGGATTCTTAAAGGATGACATACTTATAACCATTTAGTTGTAAACTATGCAACGAAATATGACCATAATTTACACTCGGTAAAGCATGAATAAAGACTTAGCTGTTATGAAATTTGAGAATGAATGATTGAATTTTATTCCCAGATAGAGTATGATAACAGAAATAGTACTTAGGGATATTAGCTTTGTAATGGAAATTGAACAAAAAGGGGAGTGTTCAAAGATGCAGGATATGGGAAATACACAATTTTTTAGGGTGGAGACAGAGCCTGAAACAGGTGTAAAGCTTGTTCTCGCAACGGTATATGAAGCACTGACAGAGAAAGGCTACAATCCTGTCAATCAGATCGTAGGCTATATTATGTCAGGAGACCCTACTTACATTACAAGCCATAAGAGCGCAAGAAGCCTTATTATGAAGGTAGAGCGGGATGAACTGGTAGAAGAGATGCTTAAAGAGTACATTAAGAATTCTCTTAAGAAGAAATGATTTGGCTTTAGGTACGGATTATGAGAATAATGGGTTTGGATTATGGGTCCAAGACAGTCGGAGTGGCAGTCAGCGATCCGCTTTTGATGACTGCGCAGGGCGTTGAGATTATCAGAAGAAAAGAAGAAAATAAACTACGTCAGACCCTGGCGCGTATTGAAGAACTGGCTGTTCAGTACGAGGTAGGAGAAATTGTTCTTGGTTTTCCCAAGAATATGAATGATACGATAGGTGAAAGAGCGGAGCTTTCTTTAGCATTTCAGGAGAAACTGGAACGTAGGACGGGACTGCCTGTGACTATGTGGGATGAACGGCTGACGACTGTTGCGGCAGACAGAGCAATGATTGAAGCCTGTATCAGGCGCGAGCATCGGAAGGATTATGTGGATAAGATAGCCGCAGTATTGATTTTACAGGGATATCTGGACTATCTGGCAGACAGGAAGAATGCTTAAAAAGAGAGGCATGGATATTTTTATGGAGAAAATAGTTTTCAGACCGGAAGGCGAAGAAGCAGCAGAATTTTATGTTCTGGAACAGACGAGAATAGGCGGTATTGATTATATTCTGGTGACGGACACTGAAGAGGATGACGGAGAAGCGCTGATTTTACGGGATATGTCACGACCAGGCGAAGAAGATGCGCTTTATGAAATCGTGACAGATGATGATGAACTTAAAGCAGTTGCAGGAGTATTCGGAAATATGCTGGAAGATGTTGATTTGTCTTAAGCATATATCGGAATACTGTGCATGCGTTAAAAATGAGAGAAAATCGTGCGAAAATAAATAATGAAGAAAGGATGGTTATCGTTTGAAAAAAAATGAACAGGTAAAGGCTTCAAATCTGAAGGTTATCCCGTTGGGAGGTTTGGAGCAGATCGGGTTGAACATTACTGCCTTTGAGTATGAGGACAGTATTATTGTTGTGGATTGCGGATTATCGTTTCCGGAAGACGAGATGCTCGGAATCGACTTGGTAATTCCGGATATTACTTATTTGAGAGATAATATTGAAAAAGTTAAAGGATTTATGATTACCCATGGGCATGAGGATCATATCGGTGCACTGCCTTATGTATTGAAAGAAGTTAATGTACCGGTTTATGCTACAAAGCTGACAATGGGTATAATTGAAAACAAATTGAAAGAACATGATTTGGTGAACAATACAAAGCGCAAAGTCGTTAAGTTCGGACAGTCCATTAATCTTGGACAGTTCAGGGTTGAATTTATTAAGACCAACCACAGTATTGTGGATGCTGCGGCACTGGCTATTTACTCTCCGGCTGGAGTAGTAGTTCATACGGGAGATTTTAAAGTAGACTATACGCCGGTATTTGGAGATGCTATTGACTTGCAGCGCTTTGCTGAAATTGGGAAAAAGGGCGTTCTCGCCCTTATGTGTGACAGCACGAATGCAGAGCGGCACGGTTTCACACCGTCAGAAAAAACAGTTGGAAAGACTTTTGATACTCTTTTTTCGGAACATAGAGATACAAGGATTATTATTGCTACCTTTGCCTCTAATGTAGACAGGGTGCAGCAGATTATTAATTCAGCGTATAAATTTGGAAGAAAAGTGGTTGTAGAAGGCCGCAGCATGGTAAATATCATTGAAACAGCATCTAATCTGGGATATCTGAATATTCCGGATCAGACGTTAATTGATGTTGAACAGTTGAAAAACTATCCGAATGAAAAGACCGTTATTATTACTACAGGCAGCCAGGGTGAAAGTATGGCAGCTCTGAGTCGTATGGCAAGCAGCATACACAGAAAAATTTCTATCGTGCCGGGAGATACGGTTATTTTTTCTTCAAACCCTATACCGGGAAATGAGAAAGCAGTTACGAATGTAATTAATGAGCTGTTGATGAAGGGTGCAGATGTTATCTTTCAGGATGTCCATGTTTCGGGGCATGCTTGTCAGGAAGAAATTAAGCTGATGTATACGTTACTGCGTCCTAAATATGCGGTTCCGGTACATGGAGAATATAAGCATTTAAAGGCTCAGGCTAAAATAGCGAGTGAACTTGGCATTGATAAGGAGAATATTTTCATTTTACATTCGGGAGATGTGTTGGAAATTAGTGAAGAACAGGCTGAGGTTACAGGTAAGGTACCTGTAGGCGCTATTCTGGTAGACGGCCTTGGAGTTGGCGATGTCGGAAATGTCGTTTTGAGGGATAGGCAGCATCTGGCGGAAGATGGTATTATGATTGTAGTGATGGCTCTTGATTCATATGGAAGCCAGCTGGTATCAGGACCGGATATTGTATCCAGGGGATTTGTATATGTCAGGGAGTCGGATGAACTTCTGGAAGAGGCAAGGTTGTTGGTGGACGGTGCGATTGAGGGATGCTTAAGTAAAGGCCAGACCGATTGGGGCAAACTGAAGTCTACGATTAAAGATGTACTTAGTGATTTTGTATGGAAGAAAACGCAGAGGCGTCCGATGATATTACCGATTATTATGGAAGTCTGATTATACGAGAGGGAGAAGACATCATGGCAGACAGCATTGTGATAAAAGCTACTGAGAATTTTGTTCAAGAGATAATGAAAACAGATATTTACAATGAATATGATTTTCAGAAAAGGAAACTTAAAGAGCAGCCGGAGCTGTTTGAAAAAGTCAGGGAATTCCGACAGAAAAATTTTGCAATGCAGACCGCAGACGCACAGAGCGATGAATTGCTTGATAAGTTAGAGGCTGTTGAGAGAGAGGCTGAAAAACTCAGAGAGAATCCGCTGGTAGACAATTTCTTAAGTGCAGAGCTTGCGTTCTGCCGTATGATGCAGGAAGTGAATGTGCGGATTATGGCAGGACTGGATTTTGAGTAAAACTCTGAACCACAGGTTCAGGGGGGAGGTTTTAGATGGACATAAAGCAAATAATAGGTTCAATTGTGGAAACTATTATCAAAATAGTGGCGGCAGTTTTTATTGTAATGTTTGTATACAATACGGCTATAAAGGCTTATGACTATGGTTACAGAGTCTTTGCAGAGGAACCGATGACTTTTGGAGAAGGAAGGACAATCAGCATCTATGTAAAAAGTGAGGATTCCGTTAAAGATATAGGCGAAAATCTTCAGGAAAAAGGTCTGATCAGGGATGCAAATCTGTTCTTTATACAGGAGCTTCTGTCTGAATATCACGGAATGATTGTGCCCGGAATTTATGATCTGAATACCTCTATGAAGGTAGAAGAAATGCTGGAGATTATGACAGCGGATTATGTAGAGACGGAGGAAGAGGATGATAGTAAATGAGCGTACAGTAGCATTTATTAATTCTCTGGATTCGGGCAATACTCCTTTGTTAAATGAAATTGAAAAGGAAGCCAGAAAAAACGATGTGCCCATAATTCGAACTGAGATGCAGAGCTTTATCAAGCTGTTGCTTGCAATGAAAAAGCCTATGTCCATTCTGGAAGTCGGATGTGCCATTGGCTTTTCTACATTATTAATGAGCGAGTATGCCCCGGAGGGGTGCAGAATAACTACTATAGAGAAATATGAAAAGAGAATTCCGGTTGCAAAAGAAAACTTTAAGCGTGCCGGCAAGGAAGACAGTATCACTCTGCTGGATGGAGACGCATTGGAGCTGCTGCCTAAGCTGGAAGGCGTTTATGATTTTGTTTTTATGGATGCCGCTAAGGGACAGTACATAAACTTTCTGCCGGAAGTGCTGCGGCTGATGCCGGAGGGAGGGATTCTTTTATCCGATAATGTGCTGCAGGACGGGGATATCATACAATCCAGATATGCAGTGACAAGAAGGAATCGAACGATACATGCCAGAATGCGGGACTATCTGTATGAGCTTAAGCATCATCCACAGCTTACTACAGCTGTTCTGCCGGTAGGAGATGGTATTACGGTGAGCGTAAAGATATAGGCGGCATACTGTAATCTGATTTACAGGTTAAGAAGGGAGCAGGATTATTGAAATGAGGAAACCGGAGCTGCTGATTCCGGCGGGGAGTCTGGAAGTGCTGAAGACAGCTGTTATATTTGGCGCCGATGCGGTTTACATTGGCGGAGAGGTTTTTGGTCTGCGTGCTAAGGCGAAAAATTTTACTAAAGAAGAGATGATTGAAGGAATTGACTTTGCACATAAATATGGAGTACGTGTACACGTAACGGCAAACATTCTGGCACATAACGACGATATTGAAGGCGCGGCGGAATATTTTAGGGAATTAAAAGAAATGAAACCGGATGCACTGATTATCGCGGACCCCGGTATGTTCATGCTTGCCAAAGAAATCTGCCCTGAAATAGATATCCATGTATCCACACAGGCTAATAATACCAATTATATGACTTACCGATTCTGGCATGAACAGGGTGCAAAGAGAGTTGTGTCCGCAAGAGAATTGTCACTTCGTGAGATTAAAGAAATTCGTAAGAAAATACCTGAGGAGATGGAGATTGAGAGTTTTATTCATGGTTCTATGTGTATATCATATTCCGGACGCTGCCTTTTAAGCAATTATTTCACCGGGAGAGATTCTAACCAAGGAGCCTGTACACATCCGTGTCGATGGAAATATGCGGTAGTAGAGGAAACCCGTCCGGGAGAGTATCTCCCTGTCTATGAAAACGAGAGAGGGACATATATTTTCAATTCCAAGGATTTATGTATGATAGAGCATATTCCGGAAATGATAGATGCGGGAATCGATAGTTTCAAGATAGAGGGAAGGATGAAGACTGCGCTCTATGTTGCTACTGTCGCACGTACATATCGCAGAGCAATAGACGACTATATGGAATCGGAAGAGAAGTACCACGCTAATATGGACTGGTATCAGGATGAAATATCCAAGTGCACATACCGCCAGTTTTCGACAGGTTTTTATTTCGGCAGACCGGATGAGATGACACAGATTTATGATAACAATACCTATGTAATTGAATATGTTTATCTGGGAATCATAGATTCTGCTGATGAAAACGGACTTGCAAGGTTCAGACAGCGAAATAAATTCTGCGTGGGAGATGAAATAGAGATTATGAAACCGGACGGTAGGAATATTCCGGTTAAGGTGCTGCATATGCATAATGAGGAGGGTGAAGAGGTGGATAGCTGCCCACATGCGGGACAGATTATTGATATTGAGTTATCTCAGGCTCCTGAGAAGTATGATATTCTTAGGATGAAGAAACAGTAAATTCATGTTTCTCCTATTTGTTCATATCAGATGTTTAATATCGGAGTTGAGGCATATAATATCTTTTGTATAATATGAACATATGATATTATACATAAAGCTTCATTTTTTGCAAATTATACAAAGTTAAAATATGGGTATTGCATTTTCAGGCAAACAAGAGTATCTTAAATAAAGGGTCGATGACCACTTATAAATTAAATAGTAACCAAACATATGGTATTTTGAACGAAGATGTTCCAAAGTTTTTTTGGAGCATTTTTTTACTGTAATACCGGGAAGGGAAGGGTGTTAAGAATGAGTGAAGTTTTTAATGTGGAAGAAATTTTTGCAAAGAACTTGTTTACACTTACCAAGATGAGAGAACGGCTTACAAAGGGTGCTTACAAAGAAGTGGTAAGGGTTATGAACGAGGGTGGCGAGCTGTCCATGGACATTGCGAATGTCGTTGCGAAAGCCATGAAGGACTGGGCTGTGGAAAACGGTGCGACGCACTATACACACTGGTTCCAGCCTTTGACGGGTATTACGGCTGAGAAACATGATGCTTTTGTGACACATCCGGATGAGGTTGGTAATATGTTGACAGAGTTTTCCGGAAAAGAGCTTATTAAGGGTGAACCGGATGCCTCATCCTTCCCTTCGGGCGGACTTCGTGCAACTTTTGAGGCGAGAGGATATACAGCATGGGATATTACCTCCCCTGCATTCTTGAAAGAGTCATCATGCGGACCTGTCCTTTGTATTCCTACCGCATTCTGTTCTTATACAGGTGAGGCGCTGGATAAAAAAACACCGCTTCTGCGTTCTATGGAGGCGTTGAGCCAACAGGCGCTTCGTATTGTCCGTTTATTTGGAAATACGGAAGCTACCAAAGTCGTATCAAGCGTAGGACCTGAACAGGAATATTTTCTTGTAGACGAAGGCTTATACATGAAAAGAACGGATTTAATGTTCGCAGGACGTACCCTTTTTGGCGCGCCTGCACCAAAGGGTCAGGAAATGGAGGACCATTATTTCGGTGTAATCAGGGAACGTGTCGGCGGGTTTATGAAAGACCTGAATAAGGAACTTTGGAAGCTGGGAGTTACAGCTAAAACGCAGCATAACGAAGTTGCGCCCGCACAGCATGAACTGGCACCAATCTATGAGACGGCTAATATTGCGGTAGACCACAACCAGATTGTTATGGAAACAATGAAAAGAGTTGCCGTATCACATGGCATGAGATGTCTGCTTCATGAGAAGCCATACGCAGGCGTTAATGGCTCCGGCAAACATAACAACTGGTCTATTACAACGGATAATGGAGTGAATCTTCTGGATCCCGGCGATACGCCGAATGAAAACATACAGTTTCTGCTGGTACTTGCCTGCATACTTAAAGCGGTTGACACACATGCTGACCTGCTCAGACAGTCTGCATCAGACGTGGGCAACGACCACAGACTGGGTGCGAACGAAGCGCCTCCGGCAATTATTTCGGTTTTCCTTGGAGAACAGTTGGAAGATGTTGTAAACCAGCTTATTGAAACCGGTGCGGCTACCAGCGTTAAAGAGGGCGGCAAGCTTCTGACCGGTGTTTCGACACTGCCCGATTTCCAGAAGGATGCTACTGACAGAAACAGAACTTCACCATTTGCATTTACCGGAAATAAATTTGAGTTCCGTATGGTTGGTTCAGCAGATTCTATCGCGAGCCCTAATACGACATTGAATGCTATTGTTGCGGAAGCTTTTTGTGAAGCAGCAGACAGACTTGAGAAAGCAGATGACCTTGAGGAAGCTATTCATGATTTGATTAAGGAATATCTGACTAAACATCAGAGAATTATTTTTAACGGTAACGGCTATGCAGATGAGTGGGTTGTGGAAGCAGAGAAGAGAGGACTTCCGAATATTAAATCCATGATTGAAGCGGCTGACACCATTACAACGGATAAAGCGGTAAAACTGTTTGAGAAGTTTGGTATCTTTACAAAGGTTGAGCTGGAATCACGTGAGGAGATTATCTATGAGACCTATGCTAAGTCAATCAACATCGAAGCGCTGACTATGATTGATATGGCAGGCAAGCAGATTATCCCGGCTGTTGTTAAATATACAAAATCGCTTGCGGACACCGTAAATGCAGTTGAGGAAGCAGGCGCAGATGCGACTGTACAGCTTGAACTTTTGAAAACGGTAAGCACGAAGTTAGCGGCTATGCAGACAGCTCTTGCCAAATTGAAGAAACTTGAAGAAGAGGCGTCTGCTATGGAAGATGTAAAAGCGCAGGCATTCTTCTACAAAGATACCGTAAGAGCAGCTATGGAAGAACTCCGCATACCCGCTGATGAGCTTGAAATGATTGTCGATAAGGAAATCTGGCCGATTCCTACTTACGGCGAGCTGATGTTTGAAATATAATATATAAGCGGAAAGAGCAGAAAACATATAAATTGGCGCTTCATCATACGAAGCGCCGGTTTTTTTCTTGATTTATTCCGTATTTTCACAATGTATAAAAAAATAATACAAAAAGCAAAAATAGTACTTGCAAATCAAATAAACATGCTGTATAATTTCATGTTGTAACGCTGATGGGCTATCGCCAAACGGTAAGGCAACGGACTCTGACTCCGTCATTTCAAGGTTCGAATCCTTGTAGCCCAGCTAAAACAGCCTCAGTGAAGTGATTCGCTGAGGTTTTTTCATAATATATTTTATAACACTAGTTTATAATTTTGCTCAAAAAGAGGATAATTAAAATGTACACATTTCAAAGCAGAATACGCTACAGCGAGGTGGGAACGGACGGAAAACTAACGCTTAACTCGTTACTTGATTATTTTCAGGACTGCTCCACCTTTCACTCGGAAGATATCGGTCTGGGCGTTGATTATCTGAAAGAAAGGAATATGGCGTGGCTATTGTCTTCATGGCAGATAGTGGTAGCGCGTTATCCCAATTTATGTGAGAACGTGATAATAGGTACATCACCATATGAATTCAAAGCATTTATGGGATATAGGAATTTCCTGATGCAGACGGAATCAGGAGAGCGCCTAGCTTATGCCAATTCTATATGGAGTCTGATGGATATGGAGAAGATGATTCCGGCTAAACCACCGAAAGAGATGCTGGAGGGTTATGTATTGTCGGAGAAACTGCCGATGGATTATGCACCGAGAAAAATTGCAATTCCGGAGGGAGGCATGCAAAATGAAGCAATCAATGTCGGAGTTCACAATCTGGATACAAACGGGCATATGAATAACGGACAGCATGTACGTATGGCTATGCAATACATTCCCAAGAACTTTCATATAGCTCAGATGCGTGCAGAGTATAAGAAACAGGCATTGCTGGGTGATATTATAATTCCGGTTGTATCGGTTGACATGAAGGAAACGCTCTATACTGTCGTTTTAGGCGCAGAGGATGGCGCACCTTACAGTATTGTTGAATTTACAGGTAAGAAAGAAGCATAGTATCTTTAGAAAGGTATGGTTATTGGATGATAACGTTAGGTGAAATACAGACGTTAACAATAGTTAAAAAAGTGGATTTTGGCGTATATCTGGCGGATAAAGAACTGCCGGAGGAAAAAATTCTCCTGCCTGCAAAGCAGGTGCCTCGCGGTGCGGAACCGGGCAGCAGTGTTGAAGTATTTGTTTACAGGGATTCTAAAGACCGTCCGATAGCAACTACGAATAAACCGATGCTTACTTTGGGTAAAGTTGCAAAATTGCGGGTGGTTCAGATTGGAAGGAACGGAGCCTTTTTGAATTGGGGCTTAGAGAAAGATTTACTGCTTCCTTTTAAAGAACAGATAGGGCAGGTGAAAGAGGGCGAAGAATATCTGGCAGCCCTTTATGTTGATAAGAGTAACAGACTCTGTGCTACTATGCACATTTATCCTTATCTGCGTCAGGACAGCCCATACGGTAAAGATGACAAAGTGACTGGAACGGTATACGAAATCAGCGATAATTTTGGAGCCTTCGTGGCAGTAGATGATATTTATTCGGGCTTGATTTCCAAGAAGGAAATGTATGGAGATATTCGTGTCGGAGCTTCTGTGTCGGCGAGAGTCATTAATGTAAAAGAAGATGGCAAGCTCAACTTAAGCGTTCGCGAAAAAGCATATATGCAAATAGAACCGGATGCGCAGAAACTTATGCAGATCATTGATAGTTATGATGGCGTACTGCCTTTTACAGATAAAGCATCTCCGGAGGTCATTAAAAAGGTAACGCAGATGAGCAAGAACGAATTTAAGCGGGCTGTAGGGCATCTTTTAAGGGAAAGAAAGATATCCATCGGAGAAAAAACAATATACAGAATATGATAAACTAAGGAAAGGAACATATCCTTGAGAGGTATGGGGTGTTGCTTCGCATGAATAATAAAAAGGCAAACTGGATCTATTTATGTATAATACTTGCTAATTATGCTTTGTTGATTATGTTGCTAATTTTAGCCAGTCGGGGTAAATCGCTTAATATCGGTATCATTGGAAATCTCTTCCTGGCTCAGGCAATTATGCTGGTACCTGCGTTGATTTTTGCAATCACGTCATATATGAAGTCCGGGGCAGTTAGTTTTAATGAACTGCTGGGTTTTCACAAGATTAAAATATCTACATTCTTTATGGTGATTCTTTTTACTTTCCTGCTTATGCCGCTGACGTCGGCTATTAATACCATATCTATGCTTTTTGTAGATAATGCGGTTAGCGCTATAAGTGATGATGTGCTGCAGATGCCTTTTTTTGTAATGTTGTTTATGATTGGAATATTTGCGCCATTCAGCGAGGAATTTATTTTTCGAGGAATCATATTCAGAGGATACAAAAATTCAGGTTCAGTACTGCAGGCGGTTATCTGGTCGGCAATATTGTTTGGATTAATGCATTTAAATTTCAATCAGGCGGCATATGCAATTGCAATGGGTATTATGTGTGCGTTGGTAGTGGAAGCAAGCGGCAGCCTGTGGGCGTCCATTATTACACATATGATATTTAATACCCCGTCAGTGTGCGTAATGTATCTTGCTGAATTTTTCAGTCCGGGATATTATTCTGATGCGAATGTGGAGGAAGCATTAACTAATGATGAACTGATTGCTTTAATCGGACCGGAACTGGTTATGGCGCTGGCTGCAACGTCGCTGGCAGTCTGTGTATTAGTGTGGATCGCAAAAAATGAGAACAGGTCAGGATATTTTAAAAATATTTGGATTCGCCGCAAAGAGAACAAAGGGTATATAATCAGTATTCCTCTTATTATAGCGATTGTATTATGCCTGATTTATATGTGTCTTGAAGTGGCTTTGACGTAATGCAAAACGCCACTGATATCAGTGGCGCTTAATATTGCATTGTTTAGATGTACGTGTCAAAGTTGGAACCAACAGCCGGATTGACTGAGCGCTCCATTGCGGCAGCATCCATCATGTTGACAAGTTGTTCTCCGGTGGACGAAACAGCATCTAAAGACTTGCTGAGCATCGCTACACCATAAGCAGTATTTGTCTGCGCTGCCGACATTGACATGGATAATTTTGCAATATCCATATTGGCCACCTCCTTCTGATTCACCTCTAAATCTAACCAAATGATACCATATATCCGTATTCTTTACAAGTAATTACGAATAAGATATTATAATAAGAGAAATAAATTTATTTATACTAAATGCGAGAACTTTATATGAAAAATGTTAATCTACTGGGAATAAAACTGAAGGACCGTTATGTGAAGGAATCGCTTACACTGACTGATAAATTTCTGCGTGAAGGAGCGGCCCACACAATACTATATTTGACTGCGCCTGTGCTTATGGAAGCGGTCAAAAATGAAGATGAGAAAGCGTGGATTGAGTCTGCTGATCTGACTTTATGGGGAGATACAGAAATCCTTAAGGCTGCGGATGTAACTGCGAAGGCGAGGTATCGTGAGGTACAGGAGAAGGAATTTATGAAAGCTCTGCTGTACAGGGTGGCTCAAGATCATCTGCCGGTTCTCGTCCTTTCGGATACACATGAACATACGGAAGAGCTGAAAAAGGAGCTTTTGGAGATACAGGACGGTATTACAATAGCAAGGACTGTAGCAATTTCGGAAATGGAAGAGAAACACGATGATATTATTAATGAAATCAATTTGATAGCACCGACAATAATTTTTATGAGAATGTCGTTTTCTCTGCAACAAAAATGGCTTGCGCGCAGCAGACGGTACATAAACACGGAAATTTGGGTGGGACTTCCGGAGAATTTCAGATGTACATGGAAGAGGGAAATGCCGACTGCCAAAATAGGGAAGAGACTTTTGAATCTGTGGTTTAATAGGAGAGTTAATAAATATAAAAAGTAGAGCAGCAATTTGTGCTCTGCTTTTTTGTATATTTTTCCAAAAGATTTTTAAGCGAAAATTTGTCAAAATAATTAAAAATACACAAAAAATTCACGTTTTAGGGTAGATTATTT
>CAMWWS010000009.1 GCA_947178085.1 uncultured Lachnospiraceae bacterium
GTGTTCTCCGCTTACAAAAAAGAGATACCCGATATATCAGAACTGGTACAAGGATTTCATTTCGAAGATTATACGGATATTCTGTTAAAAGACTTATCGACGGGCAACCGAAAAAAGGTGTTTCTGATCACTGCTTTTGCGCTAAAGCCCGATCTGCTTTTCCTTGATGAGCCGGTCAACGGATTGGATTTTCAAAGCACTGAATACTTGTATCAGCAGATTTCCGGTTATAAAGAGCATGGAACAATCCTGTTTTCCTCTCACATTTTAGAGAGCATCACTTTGACTTCTGACCGGGTTTTAGTTCTGGAAAACGGAAATATCAGGCAAATATTTGAGCATGAGCAAATCAATGCCACAGATATTCGGGAGGTTCTGCGCTATGAAAATGACATTTAAGGCTTTTGCAAAAAATCTGTTTGGCGCAAAATATGAAAGACTGCAACGAAGCATTTTCATCTGTTTGATTGTATTCTGGGGTTTGTATATTACTGATTGGAAAGTGCAAATTGCACCGTTTATCCGATATCTCATGTTAAGTACCTTTACTGCTGATATGATGTGGCAAGCCCTTTGTTCGGAAGATAACGCCGCCAAAATGCAGAATATGTTCATGCTTCCGTTTGACAGGAAAAATTTTGTTTTTTCCTATGCTGCCGCTTTAGGAGCTTACACGATTTTAACAAAGACCGCAGCGCTTTTCGCAGTCTTACTTGCAGTCTCCGTTTGGAAGCCCATAGAGCTTTTTGGAGGTGCAGTCTGCGTAATAAATGCAATTTTTATGACCGTTGCTGTTTATTCCTTAAAAAAGTATTGGTATGCAGGTATTCTTTGGGCGGGTACGATAATTGCGGGTTTTTTACTATTAGGAAATAAAGTATGGATTATACCGCTCTTAATTGTCAACATCGTATTTGCAGCTATACGTTTACAAATAACAGACGGATATATTTTTTATTCCGGGGAGGACAAAAAAAGTTATAGGGTAAAACAACATAGACGCTTTTCCGTATTGAGGTATCTTTTCAGATATTTGAACTGCCATAAAAACTATTTGATAAATACTGCTGTTATGTGGTGCATAGCTCTCATATTGCCGCACTTTTTGGGTAAAATGGAAAATCTGTTTGTTGCTCCGATTGGCTTTGCGATTTTGTCCTTAAATACCCCTATCTGCATTTTGTTATCCTGCGACCCGGATTCAGAACAGGCAATCCGCTTTTTACCCGGTCAAAAGAAAGCGTTTTGTATGCCATACTGCCTGTTTATATTTTTTTGTAATATGGCTGCAAATGTAATCTTCCTTTGCAGTTGGTTAATGAAAAACAACAGCGTTACTGCTCTGATGATTTTAACCGCTGTTTTCTTTGCTCTACAGAGCGCAATCTTATCTGTACTGTTGGAATGGTTTTTTCCTATCCGGGATTGGAAAATCGAGAGCGACTTATGGCATCACCCTCGAAAATATGTCGTTCCGGTAATAATGTTGTTGGCTGCGGGATTAATTGGATCATTCCCGACTCTGATATATGGGCTGCTGCTCTTGTTGGCTATTGAAGTCGTGATATTAGTTTTTATATTTTGGAGGTGTTCATAATGAAAAATAATGGAAAATGCCCGAAGTGCAGTTCGGTAAATATCGTCCGTGTTCCGGATAATCCTTACAGACACGCAAGTGGAAATAATATTTATACTACTACTGCGACACTGATAGGAAAAATACCTGTTATCCGCTATGTATGTTGTGATTGCGGATATGTAGAAAATTGGGTTGAGCGTGAAAAAGAGCTTGAGAAAATCAAACAGTCTTTCGGCTAAATAGCAAAGCCAGTCGAGCCAGTCAATGTTAAATTATACGAAACATTGAAATTATTGCAGAGAACGTGTTGGATATTCCATGAATTATCCAGCTTGGTATAATAGAGCCATCCGCTTTTTTCTCATTCGCATAGCCCATGCACCATGCGATAAGTCCCGTAGATGCAATAATAAGCAAAACCTTTTCAAAGCTAATCAGAGGAAAAAACATTACGCCATGCAGCAATCCAAAAAGGGTACTCTGTACTATATTTCCAATAGTAAAGCCAAACTTACTTGATAGGCGTTTTAATAAAAATCCCCTAAACAATATTTCTTCTGAAAGCGCCGTTTTTATGAAAGCAAAAATAAGCGCAGATGGCAGTCCTGCTATTCCCATGCCTGAGAACTCAGATGTTGCCGTTTCCACTCCTTTTAATGAATATAATATTCCTACGGGAACCACTATAAAAGCCGCTATAGTGAAAGCAACAAATCTCAATAGTGTTCTGTCAAATACAAGCGGTCTTTTCAAGCCAATCCACCGGAAAAAACCGGAACATTTTTTGTTGCAAATTACATACCAAATAAAGGGAATAAATGTAAAAAATGCTAATTGCGATATAGCGCTTAATGCTTGGTTTATTATGTTCATGGTGCGCTCTCCTTATATTAATAAATTTTGATGTCTCTACGGTACAGCACTAACCTTACATTATCTTTTCCGAAACCTTATTTTTACCTTAATTTTTGGATTCGCTTCCTATAACATATATCATATCCGCCTTTTCAATAGTCGATGGTCTATGTGCCACTACAAGAGTCGTACGTTCCCCCATGGGCGTTTCAATTCCTTTTTGAACAAGCTGCTCGCTCTCCGAATCCAAAGCAGAAGTCGCTTCATCCAGAAGAAGTATCGGCGCATTCCTGATAAATGCACGGGCTATCGCAATTCGCTGACGCTGACCGCCTGACAGGCTTTCGCCGCGCTCCCCAACCATTGTCTCATATCCATTGGGAAAAGCCATAATAAATTCGTGGGCATAAGCACTCTTTGCAGCCTCAATAATTTCTTCATCACTCGCATCCAGTCTGCCATATCGTATATTTTCTTTTATGCTTGTTGTAAAGAGATAAGCATCCTGCGGAACATAAGCAATATTTTTTCGCAGTTCATCCAACGTATAATCAGGCAGCTGTTTACCGAGTATACTGATAGTGCCACAGTCCGCCGGATAAAACCCTAACAGAAGTTTAACAATCGTACTCTTACCGGCGCCGCTTTCTCCTACAAGCGCAGCAGTTTTTCCTCTATCCACTGTAATATCAACGCCGTTTAGCACTTTTTCTGATTCATTATAGGAAAATACAACATTATTCATTACGATACCGTAATCTTCCTTGAAAGAAGAGATATCCATATCTATACTGTCCTTACTATAGCGTTCGGGCGCAATAGGCTGGTCCAAAATCTCAAACACCCTGTCCGCAAGAACAAAGGAATCTATCAGGCTTCCCCATGCGCTGCCGATGTTTCTAAGGAAATACGATACCATATCCTGCAAACTGAGAATTGCTACCACCGTACCGAACTCCACCAAACCGGCAAAGGACATAAATACGCCGATAAGCAAAATAACAATATTGCTCAAGAATCCAAACACCCATTCTACCGCCTGTACATCAGACATCCTGCGAAACCGCTTCATTGTCTGAACTTCCACATCTGCATTGGTATCAGAATACCTTGTTACCATAATCCGCGCTCCCGGAAACATCTTAATGATGTCAATCCCAGCCAATATATCCGTCAGGCTTTCCGTACATGCAGCAAGAAATTTCTGTATCCTGACCGCCATGCTGCGAAGCGGTTTGGACAGAATCATATTGATTCTCACCGATATTATGCTTAATGCAAGTACCATAAGCCCTATCACCGGGTCCAGCAGCAATATAATTACGATTGCCGATACACCCACTATTATAGGGCTTATAAATCGCGAATGCCTGTTCGCAAGGGAAGTTTTTATATCCTCTACGTTGAAACAGAGTTTTTGTATGGAATCCGCCGTATGATGCCCCTCAAAATATGACATCGGAAGATGGAAAAGATGTGTCATGACCCGCATACGAAGCCTCGCCATAATCCGGCGGATATGATACATATATGTATAAGTAATGAAACATTTTGCCATACCTGCTGCCAGCACAACTACCGACAGCCATAGAGCCGCTTTAAATAAAGCCATATCGGAAGCCATTACCGCATTAATAATCTTTTGATAAAACAATGCGTTCGTTGAGCTTACAAATACTTCCGTAATTGGAATCAGTAACGTGCAAAACCAGTATACACCCGATTTTTCAAATAACGACAGATATTTTTTCAGTCCTGCAACTGTTATTTTACCTTGATTCATAATTATATCTCTCCTTCAGAAGCATACATGGAATAAAGCTTTGGATAAACCCTGCCTCGTTCCATCAATTCTTCATGTGTCCCACTCTCAGCTACTCTCCCATGCTCTATAACCACGATATGGTCTGCGTTCTTTATGGTAGACAACCGGTGTGCAACCACAAGCGTTGTACGTCCTTCTGCCAACCTGTCGAGTGCTTTTTGCACAGCCGCCTCCGACTGTACGTCAAGCGCCGATGTTGCTTCGTCTAAAAGCAGCATAGGAGCATCTTTTAAAATTGCCCGCGCTATGGAAATACGCTGTACCTGCCCTCCTGAGAGACGCGAGCCCCGTTCGCCTGCCAAAGTATCGTACTTTTCCGGAAGTTCGCTTATAAAACCGGAGGCATACGCTGCCTCGGCAGCCATACGAATTTCATCTTCACACGCCTCCGGCTTACCCATGGCAATATTTTCTCCCACAGACACCGGAAACAAATAGCTATGCTGCGATACATAGGAAAGGCGTGAGCGCAGCGCTTCCAGATTCCAATCCTCAAGTTTGACCCCTTCAATTAGAATACTCCCTTGCTGCTGCCTGTAAAATCCGCATAAAAGACGAAGCAATGTGCTTTTTCCGCCACCGCTTGCCCCCACCACTGCTACAGTCTTACCTCTGGGAACTTTAAAGCTGATACCATTCAGCACCGGAACCCCTTCCTCATAAGAAAACGACACATCTTTAAATTCTATTGCAGGAGCATCCTCTGTTCCGGATATTGTGCTCCCCGTCGGTTCAACTGGTGTATTCAATATTTCAAACACCCTTTCTATCGCCGCCAATGCAACCTTGCTGTTAAAAGTCCTATATGCCATGTCATTAATGACTTCCACCATCTTTGGCAAAAGAGCAAAAAATGCCACCAGACCTCCTATTGTCAATCTTCCCTGTATACAAAACCATCCTCCCGCTACAAGGCAGAGTATGGAAGAAAATGTTCCCGACAGAATCCAAAACGCACGTCCCTTATACTGGTTCTTATCATTACAGATTGCCATATCCGTCATTTTCTGTACATTTTTACGATAATCTTCTAAAAGAGTATCCTGAAGAGAATAGCTTTTAACTACTTCCATACCTCCTATTATGTCTGCTGACGTACTGATAACATCAGCTGAATACTGCATATATGCCTTTGAGCCGGCCTTGAACTTCGTAGTCAGCGATGCGCCAAATGGCAGACATATTATTGCAGGCACTATTGAAAGCAGAAATAGCGGCAAATTGAGATGCAGCAGATATATAAAATAGAAAATAATTAAAAAAGGATTCATAATAACAAGAATTAAATCATCTTGTACAAAACCACTTATCCGGTTCACATCATCTGTCAATCTGGACAGAATATCACCTGAGCGGTTTTTCGCCATAAATTCTGCTGTCACTCCGGTAATATGAGTTACCGCATCATCTTTGATCTGCCTAAGTATCTTAGTTGCCATACCTCCGGATGCATACCTTGTAATCCATGCCGAACCTGCTCCGGCTATCAGTATGCAGATACACATAAAAGTAATATGACCTATGTTTGTTAATGTTCCTGCCTCCAATCCATCAATCACATACTTTAAAAGCTCGGAACCGGCAACACCGCAGCCGGCGCATAAAGCTGCGGCTAACAGGGCAAGAAGTATTAATTTTATGTGTTTACCGACATATTTTAAGATTACTGCCATGATATCCTCCCTTTGCTCCATACCTTTTCGCCTTTGTGTCCATTATCGGTTTCCACCTGTCCGATACGCCAGCACTCCGAAAACTGCCCAATAACTTCCATTGCTTCTTTACAGTCTTTTTCCGGCACAGCCACTACCATACCTATTCCCATATTAAAATGATATGAAAACACATTTTCCCCAATCATTCCCTGTTCAAAGAGGAATTGATGCAGGGGCATGACAGGAAGCTCAGACAAATCAATGCACACACCTAATCCCTCCGGTATGCCACGCCATATTCCCTCATTCATCAGGCTATTACTAATACGAAAAGCGTCCCGTAAATATCCTTTTTCCTGTAACGCTGTTATTTCTCTCGCGAATGCTGAGTTTGCTTTCATAAGCTCATCAAGAAAAAATCTTTTTTCGTCAATTTTGGCATGATAGAGTCCGGGGTTTTTATCCAGCATTATCTTAACAAAAGGATAGCTAGTTCCATCTATGCCCTCTGTCTTAATGCCAATCAATACATCCCCTTTTTCCAAACAGCTTCCTGTCAGCAATTTATCTTTGTCCTGTACTCCTACCACCGTAGCGCTTACCTCATACTCCTCTGAGGTAAAATTGACCGGCTGGGCAGAAATCTCCATTCCGGTAAATAATATATTATTTTTATCACAGATTTTCCTAAAGGACTGAGCCATAAGATAAAGCTGTTCCTGATTATAATTTCCACAAATAATCATTGATTTTAAGATGACCGGCTTCATGCCATGCTGCAGCGTGTGATTTATTGCACTTGCCGCTGCATCCGCACAAATTTCCTGATTATATCTATACTCTTTTGCTAATTTTTCCTTCGAACCCGGCACACAGGTAACACATGAATATACCGGTTCTTTCATTTGCGAGGTATCTATTTGAAACATACAGATATCCGCATAATCTGCAGACAATATACTCTTGTCCTTTGAGTTAAGTTTCATTATTTCATGCTTTAAGGCATGTAACCTTTTGGTATCCAATCCCGAAGCCCGATATGAAATACTCCTGTTTTTCCATTCATCTTCATTTAGCAGCATATCAACCGTCACATTCAGCAGACTGGAAATCTCATACAGTATATCAACCGCAGGTAGACTTTTTCCTAACTCCCATTTTGATACAGCCTGATATGAAATATGCAAAAAATCAGCAAGTTCCTTTTGGGTAATACCTTTTCCTTTTCTAAAAAAAGCAATTCTTTTACCGACTTCTTCTTTGTTCAGCATACGTAATCCGGCCTTTCTAAGTTCAATTTATCATATTTCAAATATATCATGCCGATTATACTGCTGCAATAATCGCTTTATAGAGTCATTTTTGAAAAAATCAACCAATAGTTGAGCGGAGTAATCAAAAAAGAAACATCCGTTTTTTCCTGAATGTTCCTTTTTTATTAACATCGCTATATTAGATTATGTGTCCTAAAGGTACAAATTTTTGATATAAATAACGTTTCATCATTTATTTAATTATGAATTTGCGAGCCGCATTTATGCCAATCTTATAGGGCAATGGTCTTAAGTCGCGGTCGGCTTCCTTTAGCTTTTCACGGATATTGATATGCTGCGGGCAGTGTTGTTCACATTTACCACAGTTGGCGCACTGTGATGCAAAACCGGGTTCTTTACGCAATCCCATGTTCTGGGCAAACTCAATGCGGGCTGAGGTCTTTTTCTCCATATACATCAGATTATAATAATAGAAATTGCCCGGAATATCCACCCCTTTAGGACAGGGCATACAGTATCTGCATCCCGTGCATCCTACCTTTTCCCGTTCACGGATGACCTGCTTAATCTGCTTAACAATCTCCATATCTTCTTCTGTCAAATGTCCCGGCTCGGCCTCTGATGCAATGCGGATATTCTCATTCACCATATCCTCAGAATTCATACCGGAAAGCACACAGGTCACTTCCTGCTGGTTCCACAGCCAGCGCAGTCCCAGTTCTGCGGGTGTATAGCCATTGCTGTCAGACGCAAGTATCTCTTTCGCTTTATCCGGCAGGTTGACCAGCTTGCCGCCGCGGAGAGGTTCCATAATAATAACCGGAATTCCTTTCTCTGACGCTGCCTGAAGACCTCTCTTTCCTGCCTGGGTATGCTCATCCAGATAGTTATACTGTATCTGACAGAAGTCCCAGTCATAAGCAGCCAGAATTTTCAGGAACATTTCCGTATCACCGTGGTAGGAAAAACCGATGTTATGTATACTTCCTTCTTCTTTTTTCCGTTTGATCCAATCCTCAATACCCAGTTCTTTCAGATGCTCCCACTCCGCATAATCTGTGAACATATGCATCAGGTAGTAGTCAATATGATCTGTGCGAAGACGAGAAAGCTCCTCATTAAAGGTTTTTTCGATTGCCGCAGCAGAACGTATGATATACTGCGGAAGCTTGGTGGCAATATAGACTCTGTCACGGCATTTGTTTTCATCCAGTATCCGACCGAGACACTCCTCACTGCCGGGATAAATATAAGCGGTATCAAAATAATTGACGCCCTTTTCTATAGCAAGAAGGACTTCCTTCTCCGCTTTTTCATAGTCAATGGCATTTCCCTTTCTGCTGAATCTCATGCAGCCATAACCCAGCTGCGAAATCTGATTACCATATCGGTCAGGTCTGTATTTCATATCTTCCTCCATATTTTTATAATCTCTACTGCAAGAGCAGATACGAGGCAATATATTCTATATCGGCATCTGCCGCAATCCCCGGATCACTCACGCTAAAACGAATATTTATGTTATTTTCCTCTGCCGCAAGGGCAAAATGGCACAGTGCTATCCCCAAGTCTATCTTCTGCATATCTCCTACTGCTTCACTGACAAAGCCTTTTGTTCTCTTCAGATAAAAATGAACACCGTTTTTGTCCAGTATAGCCCGCCATGGCTGTTTATTGACTGCCGATGGAGCTAAACGAACCATTTCCAGAGGCTCCGCCAGCCTGCCAGCCGCTTCCTTTGTCAAAGGTACATCAAATGTGCTGTCAAAGAAAATCTTTTCAAACGGATTCCTGCTGTCCGCCTTGATGGCTTTCCGCATCATATTCTCGCGGACAGACTTTTTTCCTGCCGTGTATCCGATGGGGCTTACACAGGGCATCTTTTCATTCTGTTCCAAAACAATCGCACGCTCAAAAGCGGGACGGTCCATAGTGCCTCCAATCCAGACCGTGCCAATTCCAATGGACCATGCATATAGCACGAACATCTCAAATGAATATCCAAAAGCCTCCTCCATATGCGGCACACGGTGAGACTTTGCCGCCACATAGAGGTCTGTGCCGCTGACAACGGGGCATGGCAGAGTCTGCTTTTTCCCATCCAGAAATTTAAATTCAATGGGTATCCCATACGGATTCTCTATCTTTTCCATAAACGAAGACAGTTTGTTTATATCATCCATATTTACTTCATTACCGTCAAACGTTCGGACGCTTCGCCGTTCGCGGATAATCTTAGTTATATTTTCCATTTTCTTCCCTCAATTATGGCATTTTTTGCTTTTATTTCTCTGTCTGCTGCAGATTTCTTTTCATATCATAATATCCGGTCAGGACCGCCCACACATAAGCGCAGGTCTTCGGTATCATAAGCATACCAAGCATAGGAACCGCATCCGCAAAAAGCACTACCGGAATATAAAATCCGAAGCTTAACACTATCGCCATCCACATAAACCGGAATGACCTATCGCTTGTTTCATGTGCTTTTTTGTAAAAGAGAATAATTATAAGCGCCCCAAGCAATACAAACGGAATATTTCTGTATATCCCCCATGACAACGGCGCATCTGCGGATGTCCATTCATTTTGCGGAAACAGGCACAGAACGATTCTTGAAGCTGCAAGCAGACAAATACAGGCACTTAATCCATTTTCACCCTGCACCTTATAACGAACGCGCCACACATAATATAACAGCACATAGAACACCGTCATAGTGATTGAGGTAACCAGTTTTCCAACGCCAAGCGCTACAGTGAAGTTTTCCAGGCCGGTCGTACATAATGCATATGCGCGTGGAAGAAGGTGAAATGCATCTCCTGTTCCAAGAATGACTGCCATCATTCCGAACAGAAAGTATTGCTTTTCATTGCGCCCTTTTATCATCATTCTGATTCCAACGGTAATAACAAGAGTTAAATACACAATATCAAACAGTGTTTCCATAATTGCCTGCATAATCAGCTCTCCTTCTATTCCACAAGCTTGCTCTTATTTGTTCCTTTACAACGGATTTCTTATCTGATACAATCATACAGTGAAAAAAAACGCACGTCAATCACCTAAAAAAAAGATGAGTAAGTAAGAAAAAGCTTACCATCAGGAGGAGTACAATGTCACTAAACCACTCTTGTCCCTGTTTTGAATCCTGTTTTCTGCAAAAAGCAATGAGTACAATCGGAGGAAAATGGAAACTCCCGATATTGTGTTCACTTACTGCAAACGGCACAACGCGGTATAATGACATGCTGCGCAACATAAAAGGCATATCCAACACGATGCTCTCAAAATCCTTAAAAGAGCTCGAAGATGATGAATTGGTTGAGCGTTTTGAATATCTGGAAATCCCTGTCAGAGTGGAATACGCCCTTACAGAAAAAGCCGTTAAGCTTCAGCCGATATTGCTTGAACTGATCAAGTGGGAAATTGCGAGAGAAAACAAAACAGACTGTAGCGAGTAATGACAATAATGACTCTTTTTTGCAAATATTTATTGAAATTCTTTTCGCAAAATCTCATGAGGCGCTTCTATCTCATTTGCTATTGTATGTTCTGTTAATTCAGATAACGATTTAATCTTTGCATTTATTATCGGACGCATACAATTCGGAACATGCTCCTGATGAGCTCTATGTATTGCAATACATTCTTTACAATTACCGTGATATCTACATGCCTTTTTACAGGAACAATGGTCTTTATCTTTATATTCTTCCCTGAACTCAGCTACAAATTCTTCCTGTAGTTCAAGCCCTCTTTGCCTGTTTCCTTTATGAAATTCTTTCATTGCATCTATCTCTTTTTGGTTTCCTTCGATTATCACTAAACTCCCTCCGTAAAATCCCGCTTGTTCAAAACCCTAACGTAATACTTTCGACAAATACAAAACCAAATCGTCATCATTACAGCAATCCGCATACTGCGGACAAACCTTATCCTTATACCAGACACCACTTCCATCGGGGATATATCCGCGCTTAACATACATTCTCTGTGCGCTTCCGTATCCGCTATGCAGACCGACACCGAGATAAACAATATCCGAATATTTCGAAGCTATTTGCTCCGCAACATCCATCATCTTGCTTCCGATACCGTTTTTTCGATACTTTTCCAGTACGCCGAAATCCACAATTTCAGGATATCCCTGATTAGCAAAAGATCCCCACTCGGAATTAGGATATACATGTATATATCCGGCTACATTTCCTTTATACTCTGCAACTAATGCAACATTCTTTCCGGCTGCCTGATGCTCCAGTCTCATTTCATATTTATCTATAGTCTGATGCCAGCCTTGGGCTATTTCCTCATCAGTAATGATCTGTGCGTCACTCTGTACCATATCACGAATTAATATTTTTTCATCTTCATAATAAACCATAGCTTTATCCTCAAATGAACATTTAAATCTCTATTCAAGAATAGCACCTTTCCGCCAGATAGGCAAGCTGCTTCATAAATAGGAATTATTTCGTAAGAATAGATATATTTAAAATATTTTCCCATATACTATTGACATAAGATATACTGTGTAGTACGATATACCTACAGGAGGTACAGTATATGAATATTGATGATTGGAAATCCCAAATCAAACGAGGAACACTTGAATTCTGTATTCTTTTGATGATTAAGCAACAACAGTCCTATGGATATGAAATTATCAGCACTTTAGAAAAATATCCTATTCTGTCTGCAAAAGAGAATACAATTTATCCGTTGCTAAGACGGTTGTTAAAGGAAGATTTCATCTCATCCTCATGGCAGGAAAGCACTGAGGGTCTGCCGCCAAGGAAATATTATTCCATTACGGACAAGGGACTTGAATACCTTTCCACGATGTCTGTTGAATGGGACAATTTGTTAAAAGCAATTAACGAAATCAAAGGAGAATAAAGCTATGGAAAAGATTTTGAATGACTATCTGGAAAAGATTGAAAAATGCCTGAAACCCTTGCCTGTTTCTGAGCGAATTGATATTGTAAAGGAAATCAAGAGCGAAATCCTTGAGTTGCAGAGCAACGGAAAAACCGCAGAAGAAATTACTGAGAGGTTAGGAAATCCTAAAGAATTAGCCAAAGCTTATCTGGGCGACATGATTGCAAAGGACGATTCCTTCAGCTTAAACAGGATTCTTGCAATCTGCGCATTTTACAGTCTTGCAGGCTTTTCAGGGTTGATTGTAATTCCTACACTTGCTATCTGCGCTCCTACATTTATTCTTTGTGCAATAATCACTCCGATTGCAGGAACGATTAAATTAATTAATGCATTGCTGAATTTGGGCATTCCTTATGCTGATAATATCGGCATATCCGGAATTGACAATCCGTTTATTGTTTTTGCAGCCTGCATAATTTTTGGCGTGATAATGTATCTAATCGGACGTGGATGCTGGAAGTTGCTGGTTAGTTATATAAAAGCTGTAAGTAATACCCAAAAACGACTGTCGCTTTGAATTGCATCGGCCGGTATGAATAGCTAACCTATTCGTACCGGTCGTTTTTTTCAAACTATTGCTCCAGCACCACCCCATGCGCTATACCCGGAATGGTCTGGCCTTCATTGAAGCTCGTCTTACTAAGAAGCGCACCTGTAGGCAAAAAGAGCACTCTTTTCCAAACGCCTTCCTCTATTTTTTTCAGAATATAGGCTGATAAGGTGACAGCAGCGCAGCCGCAGCCTGAGCCTCCGGCATTGGTATTCTGTTTCTCGCTGTCAAATATTTCAATACCACAGTCCATATGCTGTTTACGGATATCTATCCCATTCTCATCAAGCAGCTCAAACAGAAGCTTCTGTCCTACCGAGCCCAAATCGCCTGTGATAATCTTGTCATAGTCATCAGGCTTTCTTCCGAAGTCCTCTAGATTCCGTTTGACTGTATCGGCGGCTGCAGGAGCCATGCACGCTCCCATATTCATTGAATCCTTGATGCCGTAATCCATTATTCTGCCGAATGTCACCCCGGCTACCTTCGCACGCACCTTTCCCTCATTCTTGGAAGAAAGAAGGAAAGCCGCGCTGCCTGTTACGGTCCAGCTTGAGGAAAGCGGTCTCTGATTCCCGTAACCGAGCGGGTAACGGAACTCCTTCTCCGCGCTGGCAAAATGACTTGAAGTAACACATGCCGCCCTGTCCACGAAACCTCCTGACACGGCAAGGCTTCCGACTGCAATCGAAAGACCGCTGGTAGAGCACGCGCCATACAGACCGACATGCGGCGTATTAAAAGACGCCAGACCAAAACTGCTGGCGATTGACTGTCCAAGTAAATCGCCAGCAAAAATAAGCTGTACATCTTCTTTTTTTAGGTTTGCTTTATCCAGCATAATCTGCAATGCTTCTTTTTGCAGGCTGCTCTCTGCTTCTTCCCATGTATTGGCGCCGAACATATCGTCCTGCCCCACCTTATCGAACAGTTTCCCCATAGGTCCCTGTCCTTCTTTGCTTCCTACAATTGAACCGCTGCTGATTATATAAACCGGATTATCAAACTGAACGCTTTGTTTCCCTACCATCTGTAAACTCTCCTTTTTATGCTGACTTTCATATAAGAAATCGTCGCTGCGGCGTAATTTCCTATCAGATAAAAGTAGTATGTACAGATATGCAGGGATTATTCTTAATTATTTAGGTCTTACCGTAAGGTTGCAGATAAGTCCTTCTTCATTTACTTCACGAACCGTAGCGATTGCCATGATATTATAGCCGCCGAAATTAGCCACGAATTCCGCCTGAGTATCATTTACCACTTCTGCATCAGCTATGGAATACTGACGGAAACCGAATTTGTTCCTAAAGAACATATTGATTGCTTCCCTTCCATATATATGATATTCCTTCTGTGATGAAGAATTGGTGCAGTAATCGCACAAAATGCCGTCTTTGGTAAAGATATCAGCCAATCCGGCATAGTCTTTATTTTGCATAACTTCTACATATTTCTCAATAGGTTTCATAATCGCCATTCTCCTTTACAAATTACTAATATACCTTTTCTGAATTAAGCAGCGCGTCGGTGCCGCCGTCAACGAACATTACATTACCGTTTACGCCTTTTGCCGCATCAGATACCAAGAATACCATAACCTCCGCGATTTCTTCCGGCTCCATCAGACATTCCTGACCATATTTTGTCGGAACAGGGAGAGCATTTAACGCCATCTTAGCTGAGGTGCCCATTCCTGCTGTCATCGCTGTTTTTACGTTACCGGGCGCAATAGCATTAATACGCACGCCGTTGGCAGCCCACGATGCCGATACACGCCTAACCCATCTTGACAGGGCATATTTAGTAGAAACATACATACTGTTTCCTACGGAAAGATTAGAAGAATCCATTTGTGACACAAGATTAAGCACTCTTCCTTCGTCACCGATATTATTTAACAAATCTGCAATATCCATGCGTCCTGCTCCCTGTGAAATCGTGTTGGACGCAGTTACCACACAGCTACCGTGCTTTTTCTCCAAAAGGTCGAATGCTCCTTTTGCAAGGGCCACTGTGCCGAAATAGTTAAGCGATATTATTAACTTAAGATTGCCGCAAGCGCCTGATACACCGGCATTACAAATAATACCATCCAATCCGTCAGGGCATCTTTTATGCAGCTCATCTACCGCAGCCTGCCTGCCCTCCTCAGTCGCAAGATTGACACAGATGTCACCATCTTTTAAGTCAATATTGATTACCTCATGTCCACGTTGTAATAAAAGTTCTTTTGCTTTGGCGCCTATTCCGCTTGAAGCGCCGGAAATTGCATATACACCCATGTTTTGTCCCTCCAATTCTTTTGGCTTGTCAGAAGCGTCCCCAATGGGAGCCACATCTGAATAATATTAAACCATATTTTCATTATAGCAAATATTGGAAGAAAAAACTATCATATAATTTATATATTCCAAAATGTATTGTATTTATAATTTTTTGTAAAATTTTAACATTTTTTCTATCACTTATCAAAATAAGCTTGTATATAATTAATAATTTTTGTATAATTTTATTTAGAAAAAACAGATTTAAGCCCTCTGCATCTGGCAGAAATCAGGCTTAAAATGAAAGGAGAACTAAATATGGCATATATTGACCTTATGAAGGAGAAAGCAAGAAGCGACAGAAAGACTATCGTATTGCCTGAGACTACAGATAAGAGGACATTGATTGCCGCCGCTCATATTATAAAGGAGAAAATCGCAGATATTATTATGATCGGCAACGAAGAAAAGATTTTAGACGGCGCAAGCTGGCTGGAAGTTGAATTGGACGGGGTTAAGATTGTAGACCCTGAAAAATGCGATAAGCTGGATGATTATGTAAACCTGCTGTACGAAACCAGAAAAAATAAGGGAATGACACCTGAGCTGGCAAGAGAAACTCTTTTAAAAGACTATCTGACTTTCGGCGTTATCATGGTTAAGGCAAATGACGCAGACGGTATGGTAGCCGGTGCAAACCATGCAACCGCTGATACCTTACGTCCGGCGTTGCAGATTCTGAAAACCGCTCCCGGCGTGAAACTGGTATCCGGCTTTTTCATTATGGATGTACCGGACTGCGAATTCGGAGAAGGAGGCACATTCCTTTTTGCAGACTGCGGTCTGAATCAGGACCCTACCGCCGAGGAACTGGCAGCCATTGCCGACTCTTCCGCTAAGAGTTTCAAGAGCCTTGTAGGAGCTAAACCGATTATCGCAATGCTTTCACATTCCACCAAGGGCAGCGCAAAGCACCCGTTGGTTGACAAAGTAACGGAAGCTACCAGAATTGCACACGAGCAATATCCGCACTTATGCTTAGACGGTGAATTGCAGGCAGACGCCGCACTGGTTCCGCAGATAGCTAAGACCAAATCTCCCGGAAGCGAAGTTGCAGGCAAAGCAAATGTTTTGATCTTCCCTAATCTTGACTGCGGTAATATCGGATATAAATTAGTTCAGAGACTGGGTAAAGCCGAAGCTTACGGACCAATGCTTCAGGGTATAGCCAAGCCGGTCAACGATTTGTCCCGCGGCTGCTCATGGGAAGATATCGTCGGCGTTGTGGCGTTGACAGCAGTACAGGCACAACTCTCATAAGTTAAAGCTTAGCAGCTTTAACTGCAAGAATTACTTCGTAATTCTCGCTGGTCTTTATATTAAATAGAATTAATTGCAGGAGGCATATAGATATGAAGATTTTAGTTATTAACTGCGGCAGTTCTTCGCTGAAATTTCAGTTAATTGACGCAGTGACTGAAGAATTAATTGCAAAAGGTTTATGTGAGCGAATCGGCATTGAGGGCAGCCAGCTAGTCTATCAGCCGACCGGAAAAGACAAGATTACAACAGTAACGCCTATGGAGGACCATACACAGGCAATCAGACTTGTACTGAGTTCACTGAGTGATAAAGACACGGGCGTTGTTAAGGATTTATCAGAAATCGGAGCAGTCGGACACCGTATCGTACATGGCGGTGAGAAATTCGCATCTTCTACCGTCATTACCGACGAAGTTATCAATGCGATTACTGACTGTAACGAACTGGCTCCTTTACATAATCCTGCCAATTTAATCGGTATAGCAGCATGTCAGGAACTGATGCCCGGCACTCCGATGGTAGGCGTTTTCGATACGGCATTCCATCAGACAATGCCAAAGGAAGCTTATCTGTACGGTATTCCTTACGAATATTATGAGAAATACAAGATAAGAAGATACGGTTTCCACGGCACCAGCCATTCCTATGTATCCAAGAAGGCTGCCGAGGTACTGGGTCAGAAATACGAAGATTTGAAACTGATCGTGTGCCATCTTGGAAACGGCGCGAGCGTATCGGCTGTCAAAAACGGAAAATGTATCGATACTTCCATGGGTCTGACTCCGTTAGAGGGCTTAATCATGGGAACGCGCTCCGGTGATATCGACCCTGCTATCATGGAATTCATCGCTCACAAGGAAGGCAAATCCATTGACGATATCATGACGATTCTGAATAAAAAGTCAGGAGTCCTCGGATTATCAAGCGATCTCTCATCTGATTTCAGGGATTTGCAGGCATCTTACGAGAAGGGCGACGAGGCAGGCATCCGTACCATGGAAACCTTTGCTTACCGTGTGACCAAATATATCGGCGCTTATGCAGCTGCAATGAACGGAGTAGATGCAATATGCTTCACAGCCGGAATCGGCGAAAACAGTCCTTTCATCAGAAACATGGTATGCAGCCGTCTCGGATATCTCGGTATTACGCTTGATCAGACACAGAACGAAAAACGTGGTGAAGATTTAGTTATTACCACACCAGAGTCAACAACTAAGGTACTTGTGATTCCGACTAACGAGGAGCTTGCGATTGCAAGGGAGACTTATGCGTTGGTTAAATAAGAGATATGATAAACGGATATGATACTATAAAAGTCAGGCTTAAAGGCCTGACTTTTATAATATTTTTAAAATTTTTTAGAAATCTACCCAATGAAACATCATTTTAAAGCACTTTATTAATGTGAAAAGCTTTTACTCACAAGAAAGGAGAGCGAAAACTGTATGAATGTCACGGTAATCGAGAGCTATATAGACAAAGTGTACGCCTACGCCGTGAAGAGGACATTTACAGAGGAGGAGGCGGCCGATCTTTCTCAGGAAATTCTGTTCACTGCGGTAAAAGGGCTTCCCAGTCTACGTGAAGAGAGCAGTTTTGAGCCCTGGCTCTGGGGCATTGCCGGCAATGTTACCAAATCTTTCCGGCGCAAACAGGGGAAACAACGCGCGATGTATTCCTATGATATGCCGGATGATATCAGCGACTCCGGCGGCTTGGAACAGGAAAACGAAGAACTGGAGGAACTCTATGGACATCTTCGCAAAAGCATTTCCATGCTTTCCGCCATGTACCGCGACATCATCATACTATTCTACTACGACAACCTTTCTACAAAAACAATTGCCGAGCGTCTGGGAATTCCCGAAGGCACCGTTACATGGCGGCTGTCCGAAGCCAGACGAAAACTGAAAAAGGAGTGTATTAAAATGGAAGAAAGTGCATTGAGACCTGTAAAACTAAACCTTGACATTTACGGAAGCGGTAATTTTGACGGAGTCAGAATCCCATTCCCTACGGCATTTATTGATGATGCCCTGTCCCAAAACATACTATACTATTGTTACGACGGAGCAAAATCCACGGAAGAGCTCGCAAAGCTCTGCGGCGTCCCCGCTTATTATGTGGAGGAGCGTCTGGAGAATCTGGTTAAACGAGCGGCTGTCATAGAGACGGTAAAAGGAAAGTATCAGACTGATTTCATTATCTGGTCTGACAAATATGGGATATACTGTGAAGAAAACACTGAAAATGCAATTATGCCTATTAAGGACAAAATGATTGCTGCCTTGAAATCCCTTGCGGCAGAAGCCGGAAAAATTGATTTCTACAAAGCGGAGAAAAAAGAATCTGACTTGTTTTATCTCTACAGCAGTATGGCTTTTGAGTATATGCTGCATCATTACTGCGAACTGCCGCTTCCGGAAATCAGGGAAAACTACGACGGCATGCGCTGGCGTTATATTGGAAATATGGAAACCGGGACACATAAGAGAATCCGTTTTTCGATTAACCGCTGTGGAAACAACATGACCAAAGGACATTATACACACACTGTATACGTAGGAATTGATGGTATACCTTCGCGAGAAATCATGTATGACAACTATATCAACGCATGTGAAGACATTTTACTTACCGGTTCTTCAGATGATGTTGACGCGGCAGCCCTAACAATTCAATCCGAATATGTTATCCGCCGTGAGAATGGAGAACTCTTCGTTACTATTCCTGCATTTACTGCGGAGCAGAAAACTGCTTTTGATGCCTTAGTGGAAAAATATCTGTCCCCACTACGTGATGAATATAACGAACTTACCACTTCCTTTATTGCGGGTTATAAAAAGCTGTTTCCAAAGCACTTACAGGAAGACGCAGACCGACAGAGCAGAAATCTTTATTTTGGACTATGTTACGTTTTGCTCTCCTTTGCGCAGAAGACAGGGAGTATTGAACCGCCCACTCCCAGATGTTACTGTGATGTGATGCTGGAAAAGAGGTAATCCATGCTATAATAATGGAACAAACATGGGGCCTGTCGCCATTATCACGACAAGCCCCTTCCATTCATTCTTTCATATTACAACTATCATATTCTAACTATCATATGCCAACCATCATATGACGGCCATCATTTCAGCCGCAGCATTTCCGTATAAGCCAACAGGAACGGTCCAACGCCTTTGGCGTCATCTTTTACTACAGGCTCTGACATATAGTAGTCAAATGTGCCTGAACGCATTCCTTTACCG
>CAMWWS010000010.1 GCA_947178085.1 uncultured Lachnospiraceae bacterium
ATTCCATCCTGTCCCCAATCCTTTCTCCAGACTAACCAAATGTATACTATAGCACAAACTCCATCGGAGTATATTTAATGCCGTCCTTTTCTTCTTCAGGTCCTAAATCCCTAAAGCCAAGTTTATGATAAAAATCAACTCCATAAGGGGCGGCATTTACCGTCACTCTTCCAATACCCATTTCCGAAAGAAGATATTTCTGCAGATATGCTATTAATGCGCGTCCAATTCCTTTCCTATGATATTCTTTATCCACAAAAAGCAGAGAAATATGTGATGAATTACGCAATGTAATCATTCCCACTATTTTTTTACCATCTAAAGCTACGAACATCTGATAGACACCCATAACGAACATATTATGCAGTGTTGTATCGGTAATGAAATCTTCAAAATTCCTTACACCCTCAGTTGTATAACTATCCGCCTCAAACTGTAGAAAAGTCTTCCACGCCAATGCCATTGCATCATCCCATTCATCACGATATGCACTTCTAACCTGATATGGAATAGATGACACAATTATATCCCCTTTCGGATTTTCCTTTATATCTATTTTAACGTATTTCTGTGCGATTTACAAGCGGAAGTCCATTTTCCAGCGAATATGCATTTTCCAGAGTTTCTATAGCAATAGACTGCATAGCTTCTCTTGTAAAAAAACCCATATGCGAAGTAATCAGCACGTTTGGAAAAGTCATTAGCCTTGCCAGTTTTTCATCCTGCATAATCTCATTTGACTTATCTTCATAAAAAATTCCTTCCTCTTCTTCGTAAACATCCAGACCGACTCCTCCGAATTTTCCTTCTACCAGCCCGTCTATCAGTGCATCCGTATCAATAAGACCTCCTCTGGAGGTATTTACCAGATATACTCCGTCTTTCATCATTTGAATAGAATTTTCATTAATAATATGCTTTGTGCCGGATGTCAGCGGACAATGCAGGGAAATGAAATCTGATCTTTCAAACAATTCTTCCAGCTCCACATATTCCACATCCAATTTAGTGTTTGGATATGGATCATAAGCCAGCACCTGCATGCCGAATCCATTACAGATTCTTATCATTGCCTGCCCTATCTTACCTGTTCCGATAATACCGGCAGTCTTATGATACAAATCCACTCCCATAAGTCCATTCAGACTCATATTAAAATCCCGTGTCCTGTTGTATGCCCTATGGATATGACGGTTTACCGTTAAAATCATGCCTATAGCGAACTCGGCTACGGCTTCCGGAGAATAGCTTGGCACGCGCAGTACCAGTATTTTATCTTCTGCTGCTTTTACATCCACATGGTTAAATCCCGCGCTGCGCAGCAGAATTGCCTTTATCTTCATTTCATAAAGCGTATCTATCATCTCTGCTGTGATGTAATCATTTACAAAAACACATATTGCATCATAATTTTTTGCAAGATAAATAGTCTCTTCACTGAAAGGCACTTCATAAAAATGGATATCAAATCCATAATCTTTTCCCATTGGTTCAAACCATATTTTATCATAAGGCTTTGTGCTAAAAAAAGCAATTTTCATTTTCTCAACCCTGCTCCTTTCTTGATTTGTGGATTTACGCCGTCAGGTGCGAATTCACTTTTCCATTTATTATTTGCAGAACAGAAAAAAACATTCCGAATTTTCATTCGGAATGTTAAAGTTTAAACGTAAACTTTCAAACTCAGGAAAAAATACTTTTGAAGAAGTTTGAAACAGATGTTTTTATGCCTTTAAAAAAGTTATCTACAGCTGTAGTAAATGCATTTTCTACCGCCTCATTAATGGCTTCGTTAGCATTCTCCACAAGTTCAAGACCATATTTATCATACAGCTTTTGCGCCTGTTCTATCAAATAGTCTGCGTCAAGTCCGATCGAATCCAGTTTCTTTAACAAAGAAATAATCTGTTTCTTCTCTTCTTCAGTCAGGCTGATTCCGAATAGTTCTTCACCCTCTTTTATTATTTCTTTTACACTGGCTTCATCTCCTGTATCCAGTTCTCCTCCTGCTATCTTACCTTTCAGCCATGCTATTAAAGATTCCACTTCCTCAGAATCGGCATCTTTTATACTCTCCGCCAATTCCCCTGTTGTAATCATTTCATCCAGTGAAGTATCAAATACGGCATCCGATACCGTCTTATCTGACATTACTTCATAAGCCTTTAATGCGCCGATCAGACCTGCAGTACCGGAAATGGCCGTCGGAGCCACAACCAGCACTTCGGTATCTTCCATTCCTGCTGTCATCAATGCATTACGGTACATTCCCGTCGTACAGTAATTGATATTTTGCGTTGTCACAACTACTCCGGTTCCGGCTGAAGCCTTGGTAAGTTTCACGCTGGACAATGACTTACTTCCTATAACGGAAGCTCCCAGATATGAATCCAGATATTCGTGCTCCATGCTATTGGTTATATAAATGACAGTGCAGTTTTTTAAATCTTCTTCCGTCAGCCCCATAAGCTCTAATACTGTAGCGCGTTGGCTGTCAGACAGGTCGGCTCCCAGCGCAATTACTACATCTTTTGTATCCGCTGCCATTGCCGTACTTTTACATAAACCAACCGCCAGCAGTATAACAATCAGTCCAAACCATCTTTTCATCCAGATTTCCCCTTTTATGCTAACCTTTGCAAAATCCATCTATAAATATCACTATATACCTGTTCTCTGTCTGTCTCATTTAGCAATTCATGGCGATCGTTTTCATATAGTTTCATCCGAACATTAGTCATTCCATGTTCCAAATATGACCGGTACACTTTTTCTATGCTCCGTCCGTAATCTCCTACCGGATCGTCTGCGCCTGCAATCAACATAACCGGAAGGTTCTTAGGCATCTTGCTAAGTCTCTCTTCATCTCCGCAGTTGTAAATCAGTTTAAACAATGTGGCAAATCCGTTTACAGTAAAGACAAAGCCGCACATTGGGTCTTCAATATAACGGTCAACATTAGATTCTTCTCTTGAGAGCCAGTCAAATTTAGTTCTGGAAGGTTCGCACTTTTTATTATAACTGCCAAAAGCCGCCTTATCCAGCAATTTACTGACATGTTTGGAGCCGCAGAAAAGCTTCTGTATGGCTGTCAGAGCCCTTGCTGCAAAAAGAGTACCCTTTGATTGCGCTCCGGTTCCGACAATAATTGCCCCTTCCACTCCCGTCCCATAACGGAACAGGTAATTTCTTAAAATAAACGAGCCCATACTGTGTCCCAATATTAAATAGGGTACGCCGGGATACTTTCCCTGCATGATTTTCTTAAGACGATGTTCATCCCTTACCAGTACATTAGCCGCATCGTGCTCGCAGAAATATCCGTATGTTCCGCCCTCTTTCACTGATTTACCATGCCCGAGATGGTCGTCGCCTACAACCAGAATACCTTTTTCCGCCAGAAAATGTGCAAACTCGTCATAACGTTCTATATGCTCCGCCATGCCATGTATGATCTGCAGAATGCAAAAAGGCTTTTCCACATCAGGTATCCATTTAACAGCATGTATTTTTTGACCTTGTTCTCTTGAATCAAAATAAAATTCTTCTTTTTGAATCATATGACTTACTTTTTCTCCTTATACTTTTTATCTATATTAAAAAATCAACAGATTTCCGCACCTGACGGCATTGATTTTTCAGGTGTCATAAGAGCAAGATTTCCGTCTGCATCTTCCGCACACAACAACATTCCTTCCGACGTCATCCCTGCGATTTCCCTTGGCTGAAGGTTGACCAGTACCATAACCTTTTTTCCAACCATTTCTTCCGCACTATAATGCTGCTTAATTCCCGATAAAATCTGCTTTATCTGAGAGCCGACACGTACCTGTGAGCATAGAAGTTTCTTGGACTTGGGAACTTCCTTACATTCCAAAATCTCTCCTATCTGAAACTGGCATCTATCAAAATCATCATATGAAATCGTCTCTTTTGCCTCTATATCAATTACATCTTCTGCTTCCGTTTTGCTATCTGCTTCAACTGTGGTATCTTCTCCTGCTGCCGCTTTCCTTTGTGCAAACATCGCCTCCACTTTCTCCATGACTTCATTTAAGTCTCTGCGGGCAAATAGAATTTCCGGGGTTTCAACAACTTTGTTTCCTGACGGATACAGGTCTGCCGCTTTCGCAATATCCTGATCCTTTGCGCACTGCTCAAGCACTTCATAATCAACCAGCTGAGCATTAATCTGTTTTGCAATTTTTATGGCTGTCTCAGGCATATAAGGCTCAAGCAGACTTGCTCCAACCAAAATGCCATTCAGAAGGTTGTATAAAACTGTTGCAAGTCTGTCTTTCTTCGTCTCATCCTTCGCTAATGCCCATGGCATGGTCTCGTCAATATACTTATTGCATCTCTTAAATAATACAAATGTTTCAGTAATCGCATCTGCCACACGCAAGTCATCCATTTTCTTAATTACTCTTGTGTAGGTATCTGTTATAACCTTCCATAAATCGGTATCAACATCTTCTTCGCCTGCTGCCGCGCCGACTTTTTTATTCTCAACCGTACCGCCAAAATACTTATTACTCATGGAAATCGTTCTGTTCACAAGATTCCCCAGCGTATTTGCAAGGTCTGAATTAAGCCTTTCCACCATGAGGTCCCATGTGATTACGCCATCATTTTCAAAAGGCATTTCATGCAGTACAAAATAACGCACCGCATCCACACCGAAGAAATCTATCAAATCTTCCGCATATATAACGTTTCCTTTAGACTTGCTCATCTTGCCGTCGCTCTGCAGCAGCCACGGATGTCCGAAAATCTGTTTCGGGAGCGGCTCTCCAAGCGCCATTAAGAAAATAGGCCAGTACAATGTGTGAAAACGTATAATGTCTTTACCAATCAGGTGCAGGTCCGCAGGCCATAACTTTTGATACTGCTCCGTACTGTTACCATCCGCATCATATCCGATTCCGGTAATATAGTTTGAAAGTGCATCCAGCCATACATAAACAACGTGTCTGTCATCGAAATCCACAGGAATACCCCATTTAAATGAAGTTCTGGATACACATAAGTCCTGCAGTCCAGGCAGAAGGAAGTTATTCATCATTTCGTTTTTACGTGACACCGGCTGAATAAATTCAGGATGAGTATTAATATGCTCAATCAGACGGTCGGCATATTTACTCATCTTAAAGAAATATGCTTCTTCCTTTGCCGGCTTAACTTCCCTGCCGCAATCCGGACACTTGCCGTCTACTAACTGTGATTCTGTCCAGAAAGACTCACAGGGTGTACAATAAAGTCCTTCATATGCTCCTTTATAAATATCCCCCTGTTCATATAGTTTCCTGAAAATTTTCTGTACCTGCTTTTCATGATAGTCATCAGTCGTACGGATAAATTTGTCATAAGAAGTATTCAGCGAATCGCAGATAGACTGAATCTGCCCTGCCACATTATCAACAAATTCCTTCGGTGTGATACCCGCTTCCTGTGCTTTTAACTCTATCTTCTGTCCATGCTCATCCGTTCCGGTCTGGAAATAGACATCATAACCGTCTCTCCTTTTAAATCTGGCAATACTATCCGCAAGCACAATCTCATAACTGTTCCCAATATGAGGTTTTCCGGAAGTATAGGCAATCGCTGTTGTAATGTAATATTTTCCTTTGTTCATGTGTCTCGTCCCTTTCTTTACAGAATTAAAATAGAAACCGCCTTCTCATATTCTTTAAAATATAAGAAGACGGATATATAACCGTGTTACCACTTCTCTTCATCGCATCCTCACAGATACGACCTCGTCAAGTACCATATGATACTCTGCCGCTATAACAGGCGGAACCTGTTGCAGCCTTACCCCATAGGCTCGGATGCACTGCTCGGAAGCCATCTTCAATATGTTCTTTCCCTATCCCTCTCAGCAACTGCATTAGTCAGCAGGCACATACCGCGCAATGGGATATTCTCTGTAAAGAATCGACATATCTACTCTCTTCGTCATCGCTTTTATACTTATATACTGTTAGCCTATCACAAAGATATTACATTGTCAAAAGAATTTTCACTTTATATAAGCTTTATGCAAATCTCTAATTGGGATATAAGTACAGTGTATTGGATTCCGCATCATAACGGTATCGCAGAAGCTGTGATTCAATCTGTTGTATATTATTCTGAATACTGCTTATCTCCTTCTGTATATTTTCTACCTTAGTCTGCGTATCTCCCTCCATCTGCTGCATCTTATCACTCATGCTGTTAAACTGATTGGTTACATTCGTCATATTCTGCTCTGCAGAAGTCTTTAAATTTTTTTCCACTTCTTCTATCTTAGTCTGCGTGTCTCCTTCTATCTGCTGCATCTTATCATTTATGCTGTCAAATTGATTCAAAATATCCTTCATGTTCTGCTCCGCTGAAGTCTTTAGATTCTTTTCTATTTCTTCTATCTCCTTCTGCAGTTCTGCATCCGACGTCTTCAAAGAATTAATTTGGGTATATATATATGATATATCACTATCTATTGTATTCATCTGAGCTTTAATTTCACTTATATTCCCCTGTACATCTAAAATGGTTTCATTATTCATAACCGTTAATGCTTCTTTAAGTTCACTGATACGTTCTTGCTCAGTTTGCAGTTGAATCATCAATTTCACAATCTTGCTTGTGATTTCGTTTACCTGTTCTTTAAGCAAGACATCACCTTCCTGCTCTTTAACGACTTTTTCCAGTGCTTCCTTGGTTGTTGACATGAATTGCAATAAACTTTCCACTTTTTCTCTCAAATATTCCATATCCGTCAGATACTGCTGCCTTATTTCCTCTTCCTGTGCCCTTTCTGAAACACTAATCTCATACGATTCTTCGATAGTTGTCTTTTGCAGTTCGGTTAAATCTTCATTAGGTGCATTAGCCATAACCGCGTCAACAGCCTCCGTATATGTCTCGGATTTCAGTACTGTGTTATTCCTGTCTGCTATTTTCCGCCACAGCATAAGCAGGCATAATATACAAACAACCAGTACTATTGCTCCCATTACATAAATAATCATCATATTACTGTTTTTTTTACACTCCTTCTCATTTTCGCCGGCATTTACCGACACTTCTGTCATAATTTCTTTCATATTAATACCCCCATTTTCAATTTATTTTCCTGTTATCATTACATCATTTTGAATCATGGCGAATCGCCGGATAATAAGAATATCTGCAATATTGCAGTGCTTAGATATCAGATGACTTCAAAAGATTGTATTTATTAAGGTAAAAATACAATATCAAAATTATTTTTAATATGCAATATCGGAAATTTTCACAAAAAAATTTTTTTAAAAGCCGGAAACACATCGCCAACCCCGATGTTTTCCGACTTTCTACGTGTCAAAAGCATTTACCTTTTATATTTCTTAACAGTCTTTACAATATAATAAATATCCACACCAATCGTACATACTATGGCTGTAATGAACATTCCCTCTATTGTAAAATGCAGATATGACAATGTAACAAAACTTATAATCAGCAGCACGGTCATTACCCATAGCATAGAACATGCCGTTGTAATCAGGAAGAAAATGAAATCTTTAATGAGATCCATCTTCGTAAATTTTTCCCCTCCGCCCTTATTTACAGGTTTCTTCCTCTTCATAAATACACCCCCAGACTCTTTCCCCATATAGTCCTGCCATCTTTTGTATATCCGCATACAATGACACAGTCCTCACTGTTTTCATAGTCGAATCCGCTACCTGCAACCACCTGTGCATCCTGTATATATATCCCGCTGCGTTTTGCTTTTAACATATGGTTATCATCGTTTTGAAAAACAATCCACTCCCATTGGCAATCTTTCTGCAAGCTTTCCGCAGACTGTACAACAGCCTCCGGAAAGCGCGGCGCTCCATCTACGATATCCAGTCTGAAACATTCCGTCAAAGCAGGAGTTTCCCCGGCAAACGGTTCCGGTGACAGCGTCGGCATATCATTCACGAAATACATCCGCCTTACCATCATATAGTGCATAATATATGAAACCCTGTCTCCCTTTTTCCCGGGTTTCCTCATCAGCGTCTCAGCCCCGTCCCTGACATGGTGTACAAAATAGTACTGTCCTTCCGGTTCATTAAAAAACGGCACGCCATGTCCGGGTCCTCTGAATCCTCCGAAACTCCATCCGTTTCCTTCTTCTGCAAAAGGTTTTGACGCGGTAAAATAATAACTTCCTGCAATCTTCACGCCCAGAGACTCCCCGTCAAGGGAGCGTCCGTCCATATCCCTGTACGGACCATATACCGTATCGCTGATACCCACGCGGATATCGTAATCCTCTCCTAGCCATCCGTATGATAAAAACAGGTAGTATTTACCGTTTTCATGATTCCTTATTACCGAAGCGCCTTCCGGTCCGTCAATATATGAATCCTTTGGCTTATGTGCTATCCTGTCTCCGAGATTATGCGGATTATGGTCTAACGATAATCCGGTTTTTAACTCTAACTCCTTTAAATATATTCCCCCGAAAAAAGAGCCGTACACCAGATACTTATTTCCGTTTTCATCATCTATGATATGAGGGTCAATCGCATTGGGAAGGTCGTCGTCGGTTCCCCATGAATCGACCACGACTCCTCTGTTCTCAAAAGGTCCTTCCGGATTATCCGCTACTGCAAGCCATATTCTGGATTCCGAGCTTCCGAACGCTCTGGTCGCAGAATAATACATCCTGTATTCTCCCTGCGTATACTCGGCAAACGGCGCCCAGAATCCTCTTGTCGGCGGATATTTTCCATTGTCTCTGCCTTGTTTTACTGCCTCGTCAGAAAGCGCATATCCGACAAATTCAAAATCCACCAGATTTCTGCTGCGCCTGATAGGTATTCCTTGTCTGTAATCAGATGTAATAGCCGCATCCGTCGCATATGAATAATACATACCGCTTGCCTCATCATACATAATTGAAGGGTCATGCGACTCGAACAGCGGATTTTTTTCTCGGATGTGACAATTCAGTTTAAACCCTGGCTTCATATCGAATCTTCCTTATACTCAAACTTTACTCTATGCTCCTGCTTCCCCATACGGTAATCTGATCATCCAGTCCAAGTGCAGTAAATGTCATAGTCTCGATACTGGTATTCTCTACTTTCATAGTCAGAGTAAGTCCGCTGTATGTCTTGCCGGCTAATTTCAATGTGATATAAGGCGTACCGGGTTCCAGATTCCAGCTTCCTTCCATTTCACCCGTTATTTTCCCATCCTCGCTCAAGGTAATAAACTGCGGCTTATTGGTTTCCAGACTGCCGTAATCAATATCCAGTTCATGTATGATTACCTCGTAATCACCTGCTACATCCGATACAGAGAATCCATTGTTATTCAAGGATTCACCGTTGGTCTGATAGGGAGCCGCCACAATCCAGCCTTCTTTAGTCAGAAACAGCTGATGCGCTTTTACATAGTGTTCTTCGGTGCCTTTGGTAGTCCTTGTATGGAATACAATATATGCCTTTCCGTCTTCATCCACGAAAGCGGAATTATGTCCCTGCGCTGCCTGCCCCGACAAAAAGTTACGCCATTTATATCCGCCGAAAAGCCTGACGCCGACACTTTCGTTGTAATTAAAGCGATATTTGTCATAGTATGGCGTATTGCCGAGCTCATCCTCGTAACCGTCGTCAGGAGTCTCGGAACGGAATACCCGCACGTTATATCCGCCTGCCGCTTCCAGATTTCCGTACGAAATAAAAAGGAAATAGTAATCTCCTATTTTCTGGATATAGGATGCTTCACCCGATACGTAGGCCCCTCCCGCAATCTTCTTACCAAAATAAGCGTCACTATGAATATCCGTATCATATGACACACTATAATCCCTTAAGCCGGTCTCTTCTTCCAGCTCAAGCATAAAAATACCTCCGGACCAGGAGCCGTAAGACATCCACAGATTGCCGTCGTCATCATAAAAAACGCAGGGGTCAATACAGTTCGGGAACATATCGCCCCACTTCTTATTATCGACTCCGTTTGTTATATATCTTTCGGGAATCTCGGCTTCACCCAATACCTGCGGCGCATCCGTCTCTCCATAATCTTCTGCATTGAAACCGCCATATACAATCGTTCCTGCATAATCATACGGACCGTCAACCGCATCCGCTGTTAAAAGCACGATATTTGATTTCCAGTTATCACCGTTGGCGCTTAGATACATACAGTATTTCTCCATTACGGGATTATAGATAATATCCGGCGCCCAGAGATAGTCGTTCCAGTGTCCCGCAGAAGCATCATCATTCCATGCCCGAATCTTCGCTCTAACATCCTCGGTAAAAGAACTCTGAAAATCTGCATCAATACTCGTCCAGTTAAACAAATCCTGCGTAGATGCTCCGGTTAAGAAACTGCCGAAAATATAATAGGTTCCGTCTGCATCGCGGAAGATGGAAGGATCATGGCAGGTAACCTTCTTCGCAAGTTCCCTGTCTTCCACTCCTATTTCCAAAACCTGCTGCTGCACGCGAAATTCCATAACCGCACGGATCATAATCTCTTCCCCGGCATACTGCAGCTTCACATACGGTCTGATTGTAATGGTTTCATATTCCGCAGCCTCTAACGGCATAGATGTTCCAAGCACGCTTAATGCCGTAATAAAAAATAATGCGGATTTTACCCCTTTGACGCCTTTCTTACGGATAATAAAAATTACCGCAATAATAACTAATACAGCTGCAGCGCACGCTGCAATTATACCGACCGGCGCACCGCCACCCGCCGCAGAAATGAATACATCACTGTCACCAATCAATATACCGCTCAATTCATAGCTTTCTCCGGAGGCAATCTCCGGTATCTGCGTAGGCATGGAATCTTCCGAAACCGGTACAATCCCTTCCGAATTACTGTAAGTAAAGTCCGCCGAATTCACATTCCAATATTTCTTATTATTTTCAACCGTAATGGAATAATGTATTTCTTCTCCGGCATTATACTCCGCTTTATCCGTTGTAATCGTTACCGTAATCCCATCCTGACTCGAAGTTCCTGTGGCTCCTCCTTCTGCCGATACGGGCAGAACCATAGTTCCGGCAAGCAGAAACATTATCATTACAGACGCTATTATCCTTTTCATATATACCCCTGTCCCTTTCTCAGAATACCTTATTTGCATAATCAAATACGGGATATCCCTGCTCATTCCATTTCACTTCCATCAGCATTGTGTGTCTGTTAGGATCATAGAGCGGATCTCCTTCAATCTCCAAATAAGTTCTTGCATGATATACGCATATATCCCTGCCATCCGAAAGTTTAGTAAAACTGTTGTGTCCCGGACCGTAAAATCCTTTTTCCCTATCGGAACACAGCACCGGCTTCTTTTCTTTCTTCCATGCCCTGGGATCCAGTAAATTCTCATTTTCATCAATACTAAGCATTCCCATGCAGTAACATTCGCCTGTTGCGCTTGCCGAATAAGTCAGGAATATCCTGCCGTCACGTTTAATCACTGCCGGTCCTTCATTCACCCATATATCTACCCGTTCCCAGTCATAGTCGGGCGTCGTCAGAAGTACCTGCGCCGTAGCAAGTTTTGTTGCGGATTCCATTCTGGCAATATACAGATTGGATATCTGGATTCCTACGCTGACTTTTTCCGCCCATACATAATAATAGTTTCCTTTATTCTCAAAGACCGTTGCGTCCAAAGAGAATGCCTCAAAGGAGTAAATGTCATCATCTGATCTTTCCATCTTGCCTTTTTCCACCCATGAATCCGTCATCGGATCCTCTCCCGTGCATTCCAATACAAACGGTCTGATTTTCCATATATCATCTTTTTCTCCTGCCGCAAAGTAAATATACCACTTTCCAAACAGGTAATGCAGTTCCGGCGCCCATATATGCTTGCTCATTTCCCCGGACTCGTGTTTAGTCCATACTATTGTCTCCTGCGCCGTCTGCAATTGCTCCAAAGTCTCTGCTTTTCGCAATGCTATACAGTCATATGCGGGAACGGAAGCAGTAAAATAATATGTTCCGTCTGTATGTCTGTACACATAAGGATCTGCTCTCTGCTCTATAAAAGGTGTATTGTACTCTGTTATTTTACCGTTTCTTTTCTTCTCATCCATATTCCCGAATCTCCCTGAATATCAATATTTTACTTAATTTCCTGCGATTTAAAAAACACTCCGGATTCCGATAATCCGTAACCCGGAGTGTTTTTACTTTATCTTATCTTTGCGAGTTTGGTAACACCAAACTATTGTATATCAATGAATGCATTCTCAACTGTGAAGCAATAGTATAAATCGCCATCCACTGCGATTCCTTTATATGACTGATTGTAGGTAGCGCCGTCAGCAGTTGTTGCAACGAATACGATATCAGCGCTGTCACCATTGTTGGTAATAGTCAGTTCAATATCCGCACCGTCGATATCTGCCTTGAAGGTATCCCAGTTCCAGTCACATTCCGGTGTAGCAATACCGTCATAGCCTGCGCCCCAGCCCCAGTTATCTGCACGGCATACTGCGTATTCTTTATAATCCGCATTAGCGTCTGCTGAATGAACATCTGCTACATTCTGAAGAATAACAAGGAAGTTATGCCAATTCTCAAGCTCATCAGAATAATTCTTAAAGTTTACGGTTACTGATTTACCGTTTTCAATTTCTACTACCTCAGAGAACTCTGTCCAGAATGCCGTTGAGCAGTCTGTTGCACCTACAACAGTACCTGTTGTCGTAACATCACTGTGGTCAACTGCTACAGGCTCTTCAACCTCAACTGCAGTACCTGTTTCAGGAGCAATTGATTCAACATTCGGATTTCCCATCTCATACAGAGAAAGAACCTGACCTGCTGTCAATGCAGAATCAAAAACATATAAATCATCTACAAAACCCTTGAATACTGTATCCCAGTAGTTGATACCGAAATATGATTCAAAATCAGATGTAGGTTTCATGATGTTAGGAGCAAGAGTTGCATCCCATGTATACTCAAAATAAGTATTGTTTGTGTAGTTTGCCTGTGAGTCATATACCAGCTGTCCGTTCAGGTAGTACTGAGCGCCTGCTGTCGTAGAACCTAAAGGACTGTTCTGTACTTCGCCGGAACATACGATAGTAACCATAGCCCATTCCCTCTTACCATGAATGGAATCATCCCATCCATACATCCAAGGCCAGCAGTCTGTACCGTCCTGAGCGTCGCTTGCTTCATTACGGCTCCATACGATAGGGAAAATCTTAGCGCTGTCAGCGCCCCATTCGGACTGTGTTACATTCAGCCATGTAACATTGTTGCCTGCATCAGCAGCTTTTCCGATATCATAACCAATCTGCAGTGTCGGACCATAGTTAGCAAGTCTGTCTGCATTTACCCAGAAAGATAAGGAATAACTGTCTGTGTTAGTAGCTTTTAAGTTCAGATTTAAGCCGTAGCTTCCATCCAGATAAATCGCCTGACCTACAGGACCGTCAGCATATGCAAAAGCTGCATCTGTATCTGCGATACCAAAGGTAGCTCCGTCATTGTCACCTACGTCTTCTACCTGTACTACAGCTGTATAACCTTCATCATCACCGTCAAAAGTGTAATGTGCAAATGCATCCGGAACAGCCTCTGCAGTTACCTCAGCAGGTGCCGGTGCCGGCGTAGTATCTCCAGAATTATCTGTTGCAGAATTATCTTCATTTGTCTGGTTAGTATCATTTGTACCGTTATCTGCCGCATTATCATTATTTCCACATGCTGTCAGCATGCCTAATGTCAAAGATGCGCAAAGTAAAGTACACAGAACTTTCTTTTTCATTTTTCTTCCTCCATTTTAAAATAATATTTAATATCTGTTATAGATTTATTGTGGCGCAAAAGAATCTACTATTTCCTGATACTTTGCAAGGTCTTCATCAGACAGTACTCCATATCCGTCCGGTCCGAAGTAAGCAATCATTGCCTCTGCATGATAATAGTTCGCCTGCTCGGTTGCCGCTTCCACATAATCTGCTGCCTTTGCAGTACCCTTATCTACCAGATCATGTATACCTATTTTGTTAAAGTACTGGTCGCAGAAATTCCAATAACCTGCAATGTTGTACCAGCCATAAGGAACCGGTCTTGTCACGCTTGCAAAGAAGTCATCCCAGTATGGCTTATGGTCAGCATCCTGAGGGAATAATGAGCTGTAACCATCCCATACTTCCTTATTCAGCGTAATAGGCATAGGCATCTGTGAATTCTTCAAAGGTGTACCTGAAGCATTTGTAATGGATTCATCTTTATAAATTTCCAGTCTTGCCTTCCATCCGTCAACGCCCCATCCCATGAACTTCAGAAGCAGATACGCTTCATAAGGGTACTTACAGGATGTGGATACACCGCCCATATACATTGTAGAAATGACATTATGCTCTTTTTCATCTATAACATTCGGCGTTACATAAGGAATGATATCCAAACCGTATTGTTCCTGATAGCCGTTTGCACCCCACAGATTCATGTAAGTCCAGAAACCTTCTGAGAATACTGCCACATGGGCCGTTGCGCCAAACCATGCTTCCCAGTCGCCTGTCCAGTCTTCCATTTCCTGTGTTTCCTGCTGTGGAGCTACATAACCTCCGAGCTTTAGGTCAGAAAATTCCTGCTCGCCCTTTGCCCAGTAGGAAAGGTCAAAGTCATTACCATCAAAACCGAATTCACCTTTCAACGCTCTTTCATCCGGAGAGCAGGCTGCAATACCATACAGTGAATCCAGTCTGTTGTAATATCCAAGACCGAAATACTTCATACCGCTTCCGGTATCTACAGTTGCATCCTTGACAAGCTGAATCATCTCTTCCCATGTCCAGTCAGTACGGGGCATCTCCAGATTCAATGTTTCAATTACATTTTTGTCAATAAACATAGCGCTGGGCCAGTAAACCATCGGCGCTGCATACCTTCCGTCGGTATCGAAACATCCAATCCCATATTCATTAATGGTAGCCATCAGATTCTGATTTTCAGGGTCGGCATTCCAATATTCGGAAATATCCGCCCAATACTGATTTGCGAGTGCCGTATCGGAATCCGTTCCTTCAAATACATCCGGGAAATTTCCGGCTGCTGCCGCAGCAGAAAGATCTGAACTCATATCATCTATAACACGGGTTTCTACCGTGATATTCGGGTACATTTCCATAAATTTCTCTGCAAGCATATTGATTGTGGTCTCATCTTCGTAATGCCAGAAGGTTAATGTGATTTCATCAGTTGTTACACCGTTTTCATCCACCTTACCCGAAGCACCGCCTGCTCCGCCATTGGAACCGCAGGCTGTAAGACCGAGAACCAGTGACGTTATAAGCGCCACAGATACTAAAACTTTCTTTTTCATTCTAATCCTCCTTTTTGTATATTATCTGAATTCCCTCGCGGAAATAAAGACCTGAAATTTTATTCGCCGGTAATACCTGCCCTATCTATACTTTCAACGAATTGCTTCTGTAAGAAGAAATACATGATCAGAAGCGGCAGGATACTCAAGGTCGTAGCTGCCATTCGCACCGACTCGTTCAGACTGGTAGCCGTATCGCCTACCGTCGCCCTGGTCTCAAACGACGTATCGAAGTTCTTCAACTGTATAACCAGATTCGTCCATATGCTCTTGGTTGAGAGTCCGCGTACATACATCTCAGTCAGATAGGATTCATTCCAGTACCAGACAAAAGAGAATAATACTACCGTAATTATTGCCGGTATCGCAGACGGAACAGCGATTTTGAAAAATGATTTAAAATGTCCCGCTCCGTCAATCGCCGCCGCTTCCATCAGCACCTTAGGCACCTGCTTGAAGAACTGATAGAAAATCAGGATAAATATCGGGGCATTTAACCCGTTCCCAAGAATTGCGGGAATAACAAACGCCCACAACGTACCAAGTATTCCTACATTGTTATACAATACATAAGTCGGAATCATGGTTACCTGACTTGGCAGGATATAAGTGAATAATAAAATTCCCATCATAATCTTTTTGCCTGTAAAATCATATCTGGCAAAACCATATCCGATAATCATGCAAATAATTACATTACATAATGTCGGAAGCCCGGCAATTACCACTCCTTTAAAGAGCGAGGACATAAAATCCATGGATTTCATCGCATCAATAAAATTCTGCATATATAGTGAGCTGGGCAGCCACTTCACTGAAGTATCCAGCAAGTCATCCCTGTTCATGAAGCTGGTGCTGAACATATAAAGTACGGGGTAAAGGTATACGAACCCGATACATATTAACAAGCCATACACAATAATCTGTTTTCCGGCGCCCTGCTTCTCCTTAGTACCGAAGATAAATCTGTGGATTTTCTCCTTCGTCAGCTTTGATTTAATAATCTCCGCTGCCGTCATATGTTTTGTAGCTGCGCTTCTTTCTTGCTTTTTCGAGTTTCTTGACATTTCTCTTTCCCCTCCTCTCTATACGTTTAACTAATCTTTCTTCCTTCTTTTTCTCTCTCTTTGCCTTCTTAACCTGTCTGTCATATATATCTTTCTTGGAGCCAAGCAGCAGGAAGAACAACAATACGATTAAAGTAACAATCAGTGCATACATCCATGCCATTGCCGAAGCGTATCCGTATCCTTTTTCCTTAGTACCCGAGAACATTGCCGACTGAATCATATTAATCAGTTCGTTCTGCTCGTTACCGGATAAGAAAATTACCGTATAAACCGCATTTAGAAGTATCATCGGCTTGATGGTCGGAAGCGTAATCTTCCAGAAACATTCCCAGTTAGAACCGCCGTCAATCTTTGCCGCCTCGTATTGCGCCGGGTCCATTTTCTGCAGCGCCGATAAGAAAATCAAAATCTGAACCCCCGAATACCAGAGAATCATAATCATATTAGCGAACATATCGCTTATGTTTTCCGCTAAAGAGTGAGGCAGGAACTCATCTAACGCCGTTTTTATTGACTGTACATTCATTGACGGAATGGAAGCCGCTCCCTGACTGACCAGCAGATTCATGACCGGTCCGCTGACGATAATAACAGGAAGGAAGAATATCAGCCTGAAGAATCCTTTCAGCTTAATCTTTCCATTCAGCATAATTGCAATCATCAGTGCAAATACTACGATAACCGGAACTTCTATAATAGTCTGCCAGATATAAGTCACCAGCTGCTGTGGAAACTCAGGGTTTTCCATCCATATCTGGGTGAAGTTCTGAGTTCCGACAAATTTGAAATTCGTGCCCAGTGGCGTAATTCTGATATTATACCACATATAATAGAAAGACTGCCCAAGCGGAATCAGCGTAAACAGCAGAACTCCGACTAACCAGGGGGCTACGAAGAAATATCCTGCTCTGGCTTCTCTTTTTTCAAGTTTTCCAAGCTTAATTTTTGGTTTTTTCTGCTTCTTTTCTTTACTCATTTAATCCACCTCATAGGACATCGCGTCAATGGTATGTCCGTCTACAGTTTCCGCATAGCTGTTATAATTGACATAAACCGTTACTCCGTTACTATAAGTGACTACGTTAACACCATTATCCATAATTTCATGCCCGGTAATGAATGCTCCCGAAACCTTATCGTTCAATTCCTTAAGCGCTCGTGTATACTCTGCAATCGTACTCTTATATACATCATATTCAGAGCTGTATATATCACTTGAATTTGTATAAATCAGCTCGGACGCGCTTTCCTTAGTGATATAGAAGGATGGATAAGTGCCCGTCTCTATCATCTTTAAGAAAAATTCCTGCTTATTCGCCTCAAAGTTCACATATTCGGAATATACAGGCATAACACCTTTTAATACAATGGAAAGGAACGGCACGCTTACATCCTCATATATGTAACTCGATGTATACAGCGGCATATCTACAAATGCTTTAGTGTCCTGCCACAGGTATGCAAACGGCTGCTCAAGCACCAGATTGGTTTTTTCATTCACTGCCGCTAAAGTATCCGCATACTTAGCGCCGCATTCGTATCTGGTATAAACGTTTCCGCTGTAGTTCCACGAAAATAAGGTATTGCTGAGTCCTGATATACAAAGGTTATTCACGTTATTTTTCGTATAGCTTGTTATAAATTTATTTACCAGTGTATTGCTCCGTTCGGGAGTCAGATACAGCATCGTTTCATAAACATCCTGATAAGTGTCTTCCTCAAATCTTCTCTTGTTAATCTTCTTAACAACATTGAAAGTGGCATTCTGCTCATCCGGATTAATCCGCAGCGCATCACTGTACAGATAGAACTCTATCCCGTCATTCTGCGTATCCTTAATCAGTTTTGTCAGTTCTCCGGTTCCGCCGATTTTGGAATCAGCTTTGTATTTGGTTATCGGAATGTTATAAAGTCCTCCGTCCTGCCAGCCTTTATATAATGTAAAGATGTCAGTTACGTTTTCATTTGCCAAATCCGCATATATTTCCCTGATATCATCTACAGTCGTCATAACAACCGCCGTAGTACCGATAACCCAGCTTTCCCTCTCTGTTCCCATGAAATCAATCCTTGTACGGTAATCATCCGGCTGAACAGAAAGTGTTCCGTTGTTAATGAGATAATTACGATAGGCATTTGCCATACCTGCATAATTAGCTTTCTCTCCGCTCATGAACAGAAATCGTATCTGTAAATCTGAATGGCTTCTTTCCGCTTCGGCTAAATGCAAGGAACCTACCGTGGAGTTATTACTTGTCGGCTGCGTATAGAGCCTTCTTTCAATAAACTTGGCATAAGCACGGTTATAATCCACGCTGACGCCGTTAGGATGCGCTTCGATAGTCGCTCTCATAGCGCCTTCTTCTACAACTGCAAGATATGCAATCTTGTCATCCGTATGGGCTATACCGTACACCGGCGCTATAACCTGTTCCGCCTCCGTAACCATTTCAAACTTGTTCCAAAGGAACGAAGTTGATGATGATTCGGTAAATCCAATATCGTTTCCGTAAATCATGGAAGAATATCCGCTGTTAAACCTTCCCTCTTTATCATCCAGATAAATCAACGCCCCATTACCGTCAGGAACAAACAGATAGCCTTCCTTATCATCCAGATAAGAAGTTCCCATATAGGGGTAGATGGCAATCGTACCGATAAAATATTTATCCCCGTCTTCTTTTATGGATTCATCTGCAACCCTTGCCATCAATCCGTCTTCTAAAAGAGAAACTTCCAGCGTCATACCAATCTGATATGTACTCCAATAAACTTCCGCTGTAAAACCATTGTCTGTATATTGGATATTCTTTTTTACATTGTCATTGACCAAATCCGCCTGTTTGGTATCATCATTCTGGTTAATCAGAGTAAGTACCAGCGCAGAGCTCATTGCTCCCATCCACGTGTTATTGTTCCTGCCGTCGTCATAACTGATAGAAGACTCCATATAAGCACCGGTCGCTTTATCTTCCACTACTACAGACAAGTCATCTTCTTTCATATAC
>CAMWWS010000011.1 GCA_947178085.1 uncultured Lachnospiraceae bacterium
ACAGTTATGGCGAAGCCATGACAGCGTCTTTTTCCGTAGCACAAAAAATAGAAACTTACATGACGCTCCCTGCTAATGCATTGATGACAACACAAAGCACATATACCGGGCAGAATATTGGTGCGGGACGGCTTGACAGGGTTATGACCGGCGCAAAGCATACCGTTATCATTTCCGAAATAATTTCTACTTGTATTTTATCAGTAATATTTGCCTTTGCTAAGCCGATTGTAGCTGCATTTGGATTAGGTTCAACAGCTGCCGGATATTGCGTTTCGCATGTTAGGTGTGTAGCAGTTTGTTTAATTCCGTTTGCTTCCTATTTTCCGCTTTTAGGTTTATTTCAAGGAGCAAACAACGCACTTTATTCTACTTTTGTTGCAACAAGCGCATTGGCAGTTCGTGTTATTTCAACTTATACCTTGCAGGAAATTCCTGCAATCAGTTATCGTATGATCTGGTGGAATGTTTTGTTTGGGTGGGGATTAGGCTGTATTATCACATGGATACATTTCTTTAAAGGAAAATGGAAACCTCATATAAACGACTAAGGGCAACAATGCTAAAATGCCTTCTACACATGAATAGTCAGATAATAATATCAAAATACTTGAATTGCCTAATTATCAGATAACTCCACAAATATTTGTTATTTACAACCTGTGTAAACAGGTGTATAGTAGTTATAGTTTTGAGTCGCAAAGGCGCGCCGCTTAATGGCTTCTTTGCGATTCTTTTTTTATGAAAACAGGAAATGCGAAACAATTTTGATTAAGATAACGGAAGGAGATAAAAGAATGTTTGATGCAAAAATGGCTGTTCCGGAGGCACCGCTTCATAGAATGGAATTCGAGCATGATAACTGCGGTATTGGCGCCTGTGTCAATATCAAAGGTCAGAAAAGCCGTACCACTGTTGAGAATGCCTTGAAGATTGTTGAAAATCTGGAACATAGGGCCGGTAAGGATGCGGAAGGCAAGACCGGTGACGGCGTAGGTATACTGACTCAGATTCCGCATAAATTCATGGTTAAGGTAACAAAGGAGCTGGGTATACAGATTGGCGAAGAAAGAGAATATGGTATAGGTGCATTTTTCTTTCCGCAGGATGAGCTGCAGCGTAATCAGGCGAAGAAAATGTTTGAGATTATTGTAGAGAAGGAGGGGCTGCAGTTCCTTGGATGGAGAAGCGTTCCGACTAATCCGTCGGTACTTGGGCACAAGGCAGTGGAATGTATGCCCTGTATCATGCAGGCATTTATCAAAAAGCCCGCGGGCATTGCCAAGGGACTTGATTTTGACAGAAAGCTGTATATATTGAGAAGGACATTTGAGCAGTCAACGGATGTAACCTACGTTGTATCTTTGTCCAGCAGGACTATTGTATACAAAGGAATGTTTCTGGTGGGACAGCTTCGTACCTTCTTTTCGGATTTACAGGATAAGGACTTTGAATCGGCTATTGCCATAGTGCATTCCCGTTTTTCCACGAATACCAATCCAAGCTGGGAACGTGCGCATCCTAACCGGTTTATCGTACATAACGGTGAGATTAATACTATCCGCGGCAATGCGGATAAAATGCTGGCTCGTGAGGAGACGATGGAATCCGAGCATCTGGCAGGGCAGCTGCATAAGGTGCTGCCGGCAATCAGTGCATCGGGTTCGGATTCGGCGATGTTAGATAACACGCTGGAATTCCTTGTAATGAGCGGTATGCCTCTGCCGCTGGCAGTCATGATCACTATTCCTGAGCCTTGGGAGAACAACAAGACCATGAGCCAGACTAAGAAGGATTTTTATCAGTATTATGCGACGATGATGGAGCCATGGGATGGTCCCGCATCCATTCTGTTTTCTGATGGTGACATAATGGGAGCGGTGCTTGACAGAAACGGTCTTCGTCCTTCCAGATATATGATTACGGATGACGATACACTTATCCTTTCCTCTGAGGTAGGCGTTCTGGATATCGATCCTGCTAAAATCGTGATAAAGGAAAGACTGCATCCGGGAAAAATGCTTTTGGTAGATATGGTGCAGGGCAGGGTTATTGATGATGACGAGTTGAAAGAAACCTATGCTTCCGCTCAGCCTTATGGTGAATGGCTGGATAATAATATGGTAGCCCTGAAGGAATTAAAGATTCCGAATCAGAGAGTGCCTGAACTTACTTATGAAGAGAGACAGCGTATGCAGAAGGCTTTCGGTTATAGCTATGAGGAGTTGAAGACCAGTATACTTCCTATGGCAAAGAACGGTTCGGAAGCGATTGCGGCAATGGGTGTTGACACTCCGCTGCCGGTGCTTTCCAAAGCGCATCATCCGCTTTTTCATTATTTCAAACAGCTTTTTGCTCAGGTTACTAATCCTCCGATTGACGCGATTCGTGAGGAAGTAGTTACATCTACCACTGTTTATCTGGGTACTGATGGTAATTTGCTGGAAGAAAAGCCGGAAAATTGCAATATGCTTAGGGTACATAATCCGATTCTGACCAATACGGATTTATTAAAGATCAAAAATATGAAATCAGAAGGCTTCAAGGTGGAGGTCGTTCCGATTACTTATTATAAAAACACAAGTCTTGAGAAAGCAATTGACAGACTTTTCGTTGAAGTGGACAGGGCTTTCCGCGGCGGGGTCAATATACTGATCCTTTCTGACAGGGGAGTGGATGAAAACCGTGTGGCTATTCCTTCGCTGTTGGCAGTATCTGCGCTTCAGCAGCATTTGGTAAATACGAAGAAGAGAACCAGTGTGGCAATCGTATTGGAGTCGGCAGAACCAAGAGAAGTGCATCATTTTGCGACGCTCTTAGGTTTTGGAGCTTCTGCGATTAACCCGTATCTGGCGCAGGAGAGCATACGTGAGCTGATTGATAATCATATGCTGGATAAGGATTACTATGCGGCAGTGAACGATTATAATGATGCAATTCTGCATGGAATAGTCAAAATTGCTTCCAAGATGGGTATTTCCACTATCCAGTCTTATCAGGGCTCAAAGATTTTTGAAGCGATCGGTATTGATAAAGAAGTGATCAATAAATATTTTACCAATACGGTATGCCGCGTAGGCGGAATTACATTAAAGGATATTGAAAAAGAAGTAGATACTTTGCATTCCATGGCTTTTGACCCGCTTGGTCTGGCTACTGACTTAGCATTAGACAGCCCGGGACATCACCAGATGAGAAGCGGTGCAGATGAACATCTTTACAATCCTGAAACCATTCATTTGCTTCAGGAATCTGCTAAACGCGGTGACTATGAGATGTTCAAGCAATATACCAAAGCAGTCAATAGCGAAGACAGTATTAAGACCCTTCGTGGCCTGATGGATTTCAATTATGCGAAGAAACCTGTGCCAATAGAGGAAGTTGAGAGTGTTGACACTATTGTCACAAGATTTAAGACAGGCGCGATGTCTTATGGTTCAATTTCTAAAGAGGCACATGAGACGATGGCAATCGCAATGAACAGACTTCATGGGAAATCCAATTCCGGTGAAGGCGGTGAGGATAAGGAAAGGCTGACCGTCGGAGTGGACGGACTTAACAGATGTTCCGCCATCAAGCAGGTAGCAAGCGGTCGCTTCGGTGTAACAAGCGAATACCTGAACAGTGCTCAGGAAATACAGATTAAGATGGCGCAGGGGGCGAAGCCGGGAGAGGGCGGACACCTTCCTGGCGGAAAGGTATACCCGTGGATAGCTAAGACAAGGCACTCAACGGCTGGCGTAAGTCTGATTTCACCGCCGCCTCACCATGATATATATTCGATTGAAGATTTGGCGCAGCTTATTTATGATTTAAAGAATGCCAATACAAGGGCAAGAATCTCTGTGAAGCTTGTTTCAGAGGCAGGCGTAGGCACGGTGGCAGCAGGTGTGGCAAAGGCTGGCGCACAGGTAGTTCTGGTGTCAGGTTATGACGGAGGTACAGGAGCAGCGCCGCGCAGTTCCATTCATAATGCGGGCCTTCCGTGGGAACTCGGACTTGCAGAGACACATCAGACTCTGATTCAGAATGGGTTAAGAAATAAGGTACGTATTGAGACTGACGGTAAATTGATGAGCGGAAGGGATGTTGCTATCGCAGCAATTCTCGGCGCAGAGGAATTCGGATTTGCAACCGCGCCGCTTGTTACGATGGGCTGTGTGATGATGAGAGTCTGCAATCTGGATACCTGTCCTGTCGGAGTGGCGACGCAGAATCCGGAGCTCAGAAAGAGGTTTAAGGGAAAACCAGAGTATGTTGAGAATTTCATGAAGTTCATAGCACAGGAGTTGAGGGAATATATGGCAGCATTAGGCGTGCGAACTGTGGATGAACTGGTTGGACGGACCGATTTGCTGAAAGTAAAAGATACTCTGCCAGAGAAGCTTAAGAAAGTAGATTTGAGCCTGATTCTTGAGAATCCTTATGTGGGAAGTAAGGAGAAAGTGATTTTCGACCCGAAGCAGGTTTATGATTTTGAACTGGAAAAGACTCTGGATGAAAAAGTGCTGTTAAGCCAGCTAAATAAAGCAATGGAAACAGGCTCAAAGAGAAGTCTGGAAGTTGATGTTTCCAATACTGATCGTACATTCGGAACAATATTGGGTTCTGAGATCACCAGAAAATTCGGAGATAAACTGGAAGAGGATACATACCGGATTTTGTGTAACGGTTCAGGAGGTCAGAGTTTCGGAGCCTTTATTCCTAAGGGATTGACCTTAGAGCTTGTCGGTGATTCCAATGACTACTTTGGTAAGGGTCTTTCCGGCGGAAAATTAATAGTATATCCGCCTAAAGGTTCTAAATTCAAGCAGGATGAGAATATTATCATCGGTAACGTGGCGCTTTACGGAGCTACATCCGGTAAGGCATTTATCAATGGAGTGGCGGGAGAGCGATTCTGTGTCCGTAATTCGGGAGCAATAGCTGTCGTAGAAGGCGTAGGCGACCATGGCTGCGAGTATATGACGGGCGGGCGCGTCGTAGTCTTAGGCGTGACCGGAAAGAACTTTGCGGCTGGTATGAGCGGCGGTATAGCTTATGTTCTGGACGAGGACAATGATTTATACACCAAGGTCAATAAGGAAATGGTTTCTTCCTATGAAATTACTTCCAAATATGATGTTATTGAGCTTAAGGAAATGATTAAGGAACACGTTGCTTTGACTAATTCAGTCAAAGGAAAGGAGATTCTGGATAATTTCGGCGAATATCTTCCTAAGTTCAAGAAGATTATTCCGCACGACTATGAGCGTATGCTAAAGCTTATCGTTCAGATGGAGGAAAAAGGACTGAGCGCTGAGCAGGCACAGATTGAAGCATTTTACGCAAACATGGCGAAATAATAGGTTGAAAAATCAGGGATTTTTCAACCGCAAGTTTGAGCTTGCGCCCAAACTCGCAGGTTGGGAAATCAGCAGAAGAGATTATAGAAGGGAAGTAGAGAATATGGGAAAACCTACCGGATTTTTGGATTATGAACGCAAAGTTTCGGCTGATGTGAGTCCGAAGCAGCGTATAAAGAATTTTAATGAATTTCATGAACACCTTACTATGGAAGAACAGCAGCTGCAGGGAGCTCGCTGTATGGATTGCGGAGTGCCTTTCTGCCAGTCGGGAATGACGCTTTGCGGTATGACTTCAGGCTGTCCGTTGCACAATCTGGTGCCTGAATGGAACGATTTGGTTTATACGGGAAACTGGGAGCAGGCATATAACCGTCTGCACAAAACAAATAATTTCCCGGAATTTACATCAAGAGTATGTCCTGCATTGTGCGAAGCGGCCTGTACATGTAATTTGACAGGAGAACCGGTGTCTACCAAGGAAAATGAATATGCGATTATAGAGAATGCATATGAAAAAGGATACGCCGCTGCCAAGCCGCCTAAGACAAGAACCGGCAAAACTGTGGCTGTTGTGGGGAGCGGCCCATCAGGTCTTGCGGTAGCGGATCAATTGAATAAGAGAGGACATTCGGTAACGGTATTTGAGCGTTCTGACAGAGTCGGCGGACTTCTTATGTATGGAATTCCGAATATGAAGCTTGAAAAACATGTTATTGAACGCAAGATTAAGGTGATGGAAGAAGAAGGCGTTGTTTTCGAAACAAATGCCGATATCGGCAAAGGAGTAAAAGCAGCGAAGCTGTTAAAAGATTTTGACCGCGTAGTGCTTGCATGCGGCTCATCGAATCCAAGGGATATCGATGCACCCGGCAGAGATGCGAAAGGTATATACTTTGCAGTTGATTTCTTAAGCAGAAACACAAAGAGCCTTTTGGATTCTGATTTTAAGGATAAACAATACGTGGATACCAAGGATAAAAATGTAGTCATCATAGGCGGCGGCGATACCGGCAATGACTGTGTCGGTACGGCAATCAGGCACGGCGCCAAGTCTGTGACACAGATTGAAATGATGCCAAAGGCTCCTGATGAGAGAGCGCAGAACAACCCGTGGCCGGAGTGGCCTAAAATCTGCAAGACCGATTATGGCCAGCAGGAGGCAATCGCGGTTTACGGTCACGACCCGCGTATTTATGAATCTACGGTTAAGGAGTTTATCAAAGACAAGGATGGAAACCTGAAGGGGGTAAAGATAGTCAGCCTCACATGGGAAAAAGACGCTGCTACAGGTCGTATGAATATGAAAGAAGTAAGCGGCTCCGAAAAGGTGCTGGATGCGGAAATCGTACTGATTGCGGCAGGCTTTCTGGGAAGCCAGAAATATGTGACCGATGCCTTCAAGGTTGAACTGGACGGAAGAACCAATGTAAAGACCGCTCCGGGAGCCTTTAAGACAAGCGTGGATAACGTATTCGTGGCTGGCGATATGCATACAGGGCAGTCGCTGGTGGTTAAGGCGATACGCCAAGGGCGTGAATGTGCCAGAGAGGTGGACGAGAGTCTGATGGGGTATACGAATTTGTATATTCAGTAAGTTCATAGTATAAAAATAAGTTGGTCATGACAAAATTTACTGTCATGACCAATTAATTTTTAATGGAACTGTGCGTATGTTTATGGTAAGATAATGATGCCCGAGTAATTCGGCAAATCATAGGCTGTGAAAAGCCATAAATTTGTTGATACAATCGAGAAAGGATTCACGCACAGGGTGTGTGATTTGGTTCAGGGGAAACATATGAGAAAGATTATCAGTAAACGCACCGTACTTACAACATTGTTTTTCTGTCTTTTTGCACATGGATACAGGTTTGCTAACAACATCCTTTCACACGATGCACTATTGCAGGTAGTACAAAATGACAGCGCCTGGCAGATAGCTCTCGGAAGGATAACGTATCCGATTTTGATACTTCTAAGAGGCGGAATATGCACACCGTGGCTGATATGCGCTCTGGAAACGGGATTGCTTATATTGACCGTGTGTTTTCTGGAGGATTTACTCGATATAAGATCTATGCTGCGTCTGGCAGCACTTTCAGGAATCGTGGTATGCAGCCACACTTTTATAAGTGCAAATGCTGCTTTTCTTCAATGCGCCGATTTTTATGCATTTGCATTATTTATGAGCGTATTGGGTGTATGGCTCATGAAAAAGGGCGGCATATTTAATACCGTTGCCGGTATAATCTGTCTTATCCTATGCCTTGGAACATATCAGGCGTATATATGCGTAACGCTTGCTCTCATCGTAATGCTTGCAATACACAGGCTGTCAGATGGGGAAAATTGGTATTCCATTGTCGGGAATCTGTTCAAATATGCCCTGTTTCTGTTTGTTACGGCTTTTCTTTACTTGGTAGGCTGGAAGATGCTTCAGCGTATATTTGGCATATGGACTGCCGATACATATAACGGTATGGCGCATCTTGGCGATTACTCAGATATATCTTTTGTTTCAGTCATTGGCACCTGTTATAAAAATTTTTTTGGGTTTTTCATTAATCCCAGACCGTTTTTAACTATGACATTCAGGAATATCAACATGAGTTTCTTATGGAAATGGCTGATAAGGCTCGTAAATGTTGCTGTATTCGTTAAGCTTGGAATCAATCTGTATAGAATCAACCGCAAAAACCGATATACCGGAAGTAGTGATGGTGATTCAAGACAGCAATGGATATGCGGGAACATTTTAATGCTTTTCTTAATCGTGATTTTTCCGTTATGCTGCAACTTCGTATGTCTGATGAGCAAGGGAATGGAGCATGATTTGATGACCTTTGCATTTATATGCCCGTATATTTTAGCAATAATGTTCGATGACGATGCAGCGGATGTTTCTCCCAGCAGAATGAGCCTGTTTTTAAGCTATGCAACTACGGTTTTTTTGGCTGTCATCATATGGTCAAATACAGTTTATGCAAATCAGTCTTATTTTAAAAAGTCATTGCAGGAACAGTCAGCCATATCATTGATGACTCGAATTGTCGATGATATAGAGAACTGCGAGGGGTATACTCCCGGTGTGACGCCGGTTGCTTTTTTAGGAACACTTGAGGACTCTCCTTATACTATAGAGTTGTCCGGATGTACCGATATAATGCCATATGGTATGCGGCAGACAGCACTCACTTATTTTGGCACGGATTATGCGATGCTGACATATGTAATAAACGTAAACATGAACCTTATACGCATAGACGATTGGGATGAAGAAATGTCTTTCATGCCCTGTTATCCGGTAGACGGGTCGATAAAATATATCGGGGATGTATTGGTGGTCAAGATTTCAAATTAAGAATATTGAATATACTTTCCCTTGCTTGTCTTTATTGGCAGCAGGGGAAAGTTTTTTGTGATATAAATGATTTTTTCGAATAATAAATATTAATGAAACTTTATTAATATGGGAAAAATCTAACCTTATAGAAGGCCATGAAGGAGGCAGACAGAATGAATAATAAAGAGCGTAGAAATGCGAAATTTATTAGATTAGCCGTAGCGGCAGCTGTATTAATCGGAATTTTTATGATTTTGCCGAATACATCGGCTGCTGTTGCAAATGCGATGGAGCAGATACCCGTCATCGGGCAGCTTGTTAAGGTTGTAACATTCCGTGATTATGAGTATGAAACAGATAGAAATATGGCGGATATCAAGGTTCCTGAAATAAAGCCGGATATACAGACAGAAAACGGACAGGTAGAAGATGGGCAGTTAAATAATAGCGATGTACTGGAAAATCTGGAGCATACAACGGAGGAGATAAATGCGGAAATACAGGAAATTACCGATAAGCTGATAGAGGAGTTTGAAGCCAATCTGGAATACGAAGAGGGATATCAGGATGTTATCGTAACCAGTGAGGTACTATCGACAACGGCTGACTATTTTACTTTGAAGCTGATTTGTTATCAGGGAGCCGGAAGCGGTTATGAATGGAACTACTATTATACAATCGATTTGAACACCGGAGAACGTCTGAAATTAAAAGACCTTTTTAAGGAAGGCGCAGACTATATTACGCCAATCAGTGAGAATATAAAAAAACAGATGCAGGAACAGATGGATAAAGACGAGAATGTGTATTATTGGCTGAATGATGAAATAGTAGACTGGAATTTTAAGTCTATTACAGACGAAACCTCTTTTTATCTGAATGAAAAGGACAATGTGGTAATCGGATTTAATGAAGGGGAAGTGGCGCCAATGTATATGGGAACTGTGGAGTTTGAGATTCCGGCGGACGTATTGAGCGATATCAGAAAGTAAAAAATAGCGGCGATTTGGATAGCTTCCATTTCGCCGTTATTTTTATATAATTAAAAATAGCCGCACATTTTACCGCTCTTATCCGTTAAACATTATGAAGGGAGATTTTACAGCGTATGGATATCGCAGAACAATACGACAAAATATATCGCTATTGCTATTTTAGGCTGCGTGATAAGCAACTGGCACAGGATATCACACAGGAAACCTTTCTTCGCTTTTACAGACAGGATATGACACTTGACAATGATAAAGAACTGCCATATTTATATACGATTGCCAAGAATCTATGTGTGGACGAGTTTCGCAGAAAGTCATTTGTCAGTATAGAAGATATTGAAGAAGAAGCAGACTTTGATAAATCGGAAGAATGGATAAATAACCTGGCGGTGAAATCTGCCATGAAAAAACTGCCGCAGGAGGAGCAGGAACTATTGTTTCTGCGATATGTGAATGAAATTTCTGTCGCTTTGATTTGTAAAACTATAGGAATATCACGATTTAGTGTTTACCGCAGGTTGTCAAAAGCCCTTAAAAAGTTAAAAGAAGAGTTAAAGAAGGAGGGATTCCCTGAATGAACCGTCAGTTAAAAAAGAGGATTAAAAATGCGTTTGAAGCGCCGGAACCTGACCAAAAGGAGAAGGAAAAGTTTTTACGAATGCTTCCGCAACCGCAAATCAGTATGTTGAAATTCATTTTGATACAGGCATCGTATACTAGAAAACGGACGTTATTTTTATCCATGCTCTTGTTATTTCCTGCACTGAAAAGCGCTGATAGCATCAGAACAGGTGATTTATGGGTTGCATCGGCTTTTATTCCGTTTCTCGGTCTTTTGGCAGTTGCAGAAAGCACGCGTTCAACGACATATGGGATGGGCGAGTTTGAAATGGCTACGCGGTTTTCGTTGAAAAGCACAGTGCTTGCAAGAATGAGCGTTTTAGGACTGCTCGATGCTTTCATTTTTTGCTGTTTTATCCCTTTATGCTGTATAAACAGCAGTCTTTCTATTATTCAGACCGGAGTTTATCTTTTGGTGCCGTATCTGTTGACCGTGAACATCAGCTTGTGGATAAGCCGCCATTTTCACGGAAAAGAAGTTATATATTCCTGCATGAGCGTGGCGGCAATGGTCAGCGTTGCAAATGTAGCACTATGCATCAGGGCTGAATATGTATATCAGTTTTTTTACTTGAGATGGTGGCTTATTCTGGCTGTCCTGTTAACAGGTGAAATGATATATGAAACATATCGTACAATAAAGCAAACGGAGGAATTGGCATGGAACTTGTAATTGACAGAGTGACGAAACAGTATAAAAACAAAATTGCGGTTGATCGTATTTCCGTAAATCTCCAAAAAGGGGTGTATGGCTTGCTGGGTGAAAACGGTGCAGGCAAGACAACGCTTATGAGAATGATTTGCGGTATATTGAAACCGACGAGCGGTACAATTTCATTTGACGGAATTGATGTAAAAGAAGAAAGCTATCGTTCCATTCTTGGTTATCTGCCGCAGGATTTCGGATACTATCCGGAGTTTACAGGGCAGGATTTCCTTCTGTATATGTCGGCACTGAAAGGGATTGAAAAGCCGCAAGCAAAGAAAAGGGCAGCGGAGCTTTTGCAGCTTACATCTTTACAAGATGTTGCTAAAAAGAAAATCAAAACATATTCCGGCGGTATGAAACAGAGATTAGGAATCGCACAGGCATTACTAAGTCAGCCCAAACTCCTTGTGTTGGATGAACCGACAGCCGGGCTGGACCCAAAAGAGAGGGTGAGGTTCCGGAATCTGATAGAGGACTTGGGAAAGGAAAGCATAGTGCTTTTATCAACGCATATTGTGTCGGATGTTGAACATATCGCGGACACAGTTATGATAATGAAAGCCGGACAGCTTATTTATCAGGATAAGTGGGATGACAGCCAAGATAATTTGGAAGATTTTTATTTGCAGCATATTGGTGATGAAGGTAAGTGTTGAGAAAGGAGCAAGGATATTGGCATGAATAATTTTGGAGTTATGTACCATTATGAGTGTAAAAAGCTTTTTAACAAGAAAATAGTCTGGATTTCTTTTGCTATTTGTGTAGCAGTTATCATATTTTCGCAGGTTTTACAAATGGTTGGAGGCTATTACGTGGACGGAAAATTTATAGACACAAACTATAATCTGTACAAAGATAATAAGCGTTATGATGAAGCTTTGAGCGGCAGGGAAATAAATCAAAGCCTTATAGAGGAAACAATAGACGGATATAGAAAAATTCCCGATACGCCGGACAGGCACTATATCTCATCGGATGAATACTGGAAATACGCACGTCCATATAGTTCGATATTTAATTTTATACGCGGAACAACGGATATGACAACATCGGAAATCATATACTCGTGGCAGCCAAGTGAAACAGATTTGTATGCCAAAAGACAAATATGGCTGGAATCTTCGTGGGAGGATTTACGGCTGTCAGAGGGAGAAAAGGATTTTTGGAGAAAGCGGGAAGCGCAGATAAAAGCACCGTATATTTTTCAGGCAAATGAAGGATATAGCAGGATTCTCTCAAGTTTTCAAACAGTTGGCTTTTTTGAGCTGATGTTTATCGCAATATGCCTTTCGGGGATATTCTCAGACGAACATACAAGAAAAACAGACCAGCTTATTCTAAGCAGCTCTTTGGGAAAAACAAAGCTTTATCTGGCTAAGATAACTGCAGGAATCAGCTTTGCTGCAGTAAGTACAATACTGGTCGCTGTAATTACATCTGTTATTATATTGTGTATATATGGAACAGAGGGTTACAATGCGATTTTTCAGCTGATATATCGTGAAAATTCAGACCCAATTACCTGTGGGCAGGCGGTAATAATTGCTTATATTAATATGGTGATTACCGTGGTTATTGTAAGTATATTTGTTATGGTTTTGTCGGAAATGCTGCATAGTAATATAGCCGCTCTGGCGGTATCAACCGTACTGTTGATTCTGCCTATGTTTTTTTCGATTCCGGCACAATATCGGGTGTTATCTCAGATATGGGATTGGTATCCGTGGGGGTATCTTGCACCGTGGAATGTGTTCGGGAATTATACAATCTCCATATTTGGCCAATATCTGACCCCGTGGCAGGCAGTGCCGATGATTTATATAGTGTTATGCGTGATAATTGCTGCTATTGGGAAGCCGATATATGAACGTTTTCAGGTTTCGGGCAGATAACAGGAAGCGGCAGTATAAATAACTGCCGCTTTTGAAAAATTAAATCTGGATTTATTGTGTATCACAGAAGCTGTATTCCATGTTCCAGAGCTTCCTTAGTCACGTTTTCGGGCCAAAGGGAGGACTGTACTTCTCCGATATGCGCCTTGCGCAGGAAGAACATACATATACGCGACTGGCCGATACCGCCGCCGATTGTCAGCGGAAGTTCGTCATCCAGAATCGCTTTCTGGAAAGGCAGTTCGGCTCTTTCGGGGCAACCTGCTTTATCAAGCTGACTGAGCAGTGAAGACTTATCTACACGAATTCCCATAGAAGAAAGTTCCAATGCAATATCAAGAACCGGATAGTATACGACAATATCCGCATTTAAAGCCCAATCGTCATAATCAGGTGCACGTCCGTCATGCTTTTCACCGGAGTTAAGTAAATCTCCAATCTGCATAAGACATACGGCGCCTTTTTCCTTTGTGATCAGATATTCCCTTTCTTTCGGAGTTGTGCCTGGGTACATATCCTCAAGTTCCTGTGTGGTGATAAAGAAAATATCATGCGGCAGGATTTCTTCTATGTAATCATATTGTATCGCCATGTATTTTTCGGTTTTGCGCAGGACTTTATAGACTGTGCGTACTGTATCTCTGAGAAAGTCTAGAGTACGTTCTTCCTTGGAAATTATTTTTTCCCAATCCCACTGGTCTACATAGATGGAATGGATATTATCGGTCTGTTCGTCACGACGGATTGCGCTCATATCCGTATACAGACCTTCGCCATATGAAAATCCGTACTTTTGCAGCGCATAGCGTTTCCATTTAGCCAGAGAGTGTACGATTTCTGCCGGGGCGTCGTTCTGCTCCTTGATTCCGAATACAACAGGGCGCTCTACACCGTTCAGGTTATCGTTCAATCCGGAATCAGGGTCAACGAATAAAGGAGCGGAAACACGCAGCAGATGAAGACGTTCCGACAGCAGCTTCTGAAAGATGTCTTTGACAGTTTTAATTCCAATCTGCGTATCATAGAGATTTAGGGCAGAGTGGTAATCTTTGGGGATAATTAAGTTGTTCATATAAACCTCCTGTTTTAAATTTTAAGCTATATTTGTATATGAGTGTAAAATGGTGCTTCCATAGGTTGAGGGGCAGATTGCACAAAAAGTTCCCTTGCGCCTGGCTCTGGAATATGGATTTTCTAAATATTCCGGCGACATTATGAATACGGACGCAACCGCCCGCAATTCGCCGTCCAGGCTCAGTGCGGGCTTTTCGGGACATCCATGTCCCGAAATTGCTGGGTATTGAGTTGGAATATTAAGAAAATCTCATATTCCTCCGCAAGGCACTTCGCGAACATTTTGTGCAATCTGCCTATCAAAGTTATGTATGTATTACCTCCGCTCTATATACCAGCTATATGCGTCAAAAATTAAATTCTGATTTAACCCACGGAATATCGGTTCCAGAGTTTCTTTCATCCAGTTTTGTATTTCCGCCACTGTTTTCCGTCCGCTCTGAATCTGAGAATTTACATTTGATTGAATCATCATAAAGCGAATGAATGAATCCATATCAAATTGATGATACAATTGATATAACACCTGTTGTTTTATAACAAAACCTTCCGGAAGGTCTTCCTGATGCCAAACTTCTTCGTTTCGGGGCGGTTTCGGGAAATTGGGAAGATAAAGCTTTTGATACCATTCTGTGTAGGCGTCATTATCAACCATCTTATCCGATATCCAGAAATCATATATTACAAGAAGACTGTTGGCTGCCATGACGTGGTTCATGTTTTCCAAAAATTTGTCTTTATCCACCCAGTTGATTACACCTGCGGCGGTGACAATGTCATATGGCGTTTCAGGCAGCGGTGTTTCTTCTGCTTTTGCTGTATAAAAAGTAAATTCAGAGGTATCATATTCCGCTTTGCATGCCTTAATCATTTCATAAGATATATCCGTACCCGTGACTTTATAACAGATAAGCTTCAAAGCTTTGGTTGATAAACCTGCTCCACAACCCACATCCAGTCCGTTATGAAAAGGTGTGTCAATAGCGCAGTCGGATTTTAGTCGCTCCATGACTAATCTATGAAGCCAAGGCCTGTCTTTTGCATATCCTTTTGCAATTCTTTTATCATCAAATGATTTATTATTCATTATGGCGGTTTTTTCCTTATTTATTTATTTTTGAAATTCTCTGATATAAGCAATTGTATCATAAGTGCTTAGTGTATTTCCACAACAGATTTTCTCTTGACAAAAATAATTCCAAATTATAATCTTTTATCATAAGAAGCGGTTTTGTACCATTTGTCTACTTTGTAGTCTTGAGTGGGTTACTCGCTTCTTTTAAATCTTTTAAATAAAATTTTTATTGACTTTTTCAATTTTAATAAATATAATTTAAAGCGTTAAAAAAATAGAAAAAGGTAAAAACGACACAAGTAGTGCTTTGCACGTAAATCTGATTACGGTACATTTTCCGGTTTACTACAAAGGTACTGCTTATTTTTTTGCCAAAAAGGGAGGATTTTATTATGCCAAAAAATCAATTTCAGCGAATGATGTTCGCATTGCTTACTGTTGTTGTGACCGTTCATGCCTATGTGTTTTACAGTCTATATGTCATAAACGGCAGTTTCTTCAGTTCCATTGACGGAGCAACCGGGGTAATAGACGGTATTAACCGGAATGGCGGTGTAATGATGTTTGGACGTCCATCACCGATATGGGCAGTAGTTCTGGTTGAGTTTTGTCTGGCCTATGTACTTGAATGTGTAATTGGAAGTCCGTTTTCATTTAAGCTTGCATGCAAGGTTTTTGACCCAGAAACAGCACATCCCGTTTTATTTGAAACGGCTGTTATATGTGCCACTGTTGGGTTAATGTGTCCGGCAATGAGCTTTTTAGCTGCTGTTATTTACTTTCCGTATTACATAGGTTTTAATGTATTCACATTTCTGGCGAACTGGATTAAGTTAGTATGCTATAATCTCCCGTTTGCATTCTTTACACAGCTGTTTTTCATACAGCCGCTTATTAGAACTGTATTTAAGGTAATTTTTGCAAAAAGTTTGAAAGAAGAATAGATAAAAAAAACGAACAAATGTTCTAAAAGGTATTGCATTTCCCTGTAGTCTGTGATAATATCATATAAGAACATATGTTCGGGGAGAGGAAGGGCGGTATGGAACTGCGAATAGCTAATGAAATGTCAATCATGGACAAACTGAATATTTTAGCAGATGCGGCCAAATATGATGTTTCATGCAGTTCCAGCGGTTCTTCAAGGAATGGAGACGGAAAAGGAATAGGGAATACGGTTAAAGCGGGACTTTGCCATAGTTTTGCCGCGGATGGAAGGTGTATATCCCTGCTTAAGATTCTTTTTACGAATGAATGCATATTTGATTGTAAGTATTGTTTGAACAGAAGGTCTAATGATGTTCCGCGGGCATCATTTACACCTGATGAAGTCTGTAGTCTGACTATGGAATTCTATAGACGCAATTATATAGAAGGTTTATTTTTGAGTTCAGGTATTTTGTACAGCCCTGATTATACTATGGAATTACTTTGCCAGACGCTTTTTAAGTTAAGAACTGAGCATAATTTTCAGGGCTATATCCATGTAAAGGCAATTCCGGGAGCAGACCCCTCATTGATACAGAGGGCGGGATTTCTGGCAGACAGGATAAGCGTGAATCTGGAAATGGCGACGGCGGAGGGATTGCAGAAACTGGCGCCAAACAAACACAGGAAGAATATTCTGAAGCCTATGAAGCTGATTCAAAACGGGATTACCGCCAATAGAAATGAAATAGCGGTATATAATCATGCGCCGCATTTTTGTGAGGCCGGTCAGTCCACACAGATGATTATAGGCGCTATGCCGGAGAGTGATTATCAGATTATGGCTGTTGCGGAAAGCCTGTATCAGAAATTTTCATTGAAGCGGGTTTATTATTCGGCGTTTGTTAATGTGAATGAGGATAAAGATTTGCCGGCACTGCCCGGAGGACCGCCGCTTCTTAGAGAGCATCGTTTGTATCAGGCGGACTGGCTGCTCAGATTCTATGATTTCACGGTGGATGAACTTTTGACGGAAGATAGACCGAATTTTAACATGATGATAGACCCGAAAGCGGATTGGGCGGTCAGACATCTGGAATTATTTCCGATAGAAATTAACCGTGCGGATTATCAACTTTTGCTGAGAATACCGGGTATAGGCGTCAAAAGCGCCAAGCGGATTATAAAAGCAAGGCGTTTCGGAAGACTGACTTTTGATGATTTAAAAAAGATAGGAGTAGTGTTGAAGCGCGCTCTGTATTTTATTACCTGCAACGGAAAAATGATGTATCCGACGAAAATAGAGGAGAATTATATTGTGAGGAATTTGACATGTCCGAGCCAGGCGAGCCGGAAAGAGAGGCAGCTTTTTTCTCAGGATGGAATGATATATGAGCAGATGTCGTTGTTTTCTTAAGAAATAGTGAGATATAGTTTAGCGATCTCCTAGAAGAATTTGATTTGAAAGAGGAGAATTTGATAGTGGATAGTATGTCGGAAGAGAAATATCTAATCTGTGAAGATTCAATAGAGGGCGTTTTCACGGGAGTTTATGATGCTTATGCCTTGAGGGAGGGGCATGAGCATATTCATATACAAATCGGGGAAGAAGAGAATTTGAGATTATTTGCGTCTTATCTGTATATTCAACCGGATTCCGTAAAGACTAAGAAGGTAGCGGATACCATACAGAGACGTCTGGGGCAGGATACGTACCTTGATATATGCCGTGCGCTTTCAACACCGGACTCAGGGAAAGGACAGGCGGTGTACAGGACAATAGTCGATGGTATCTCGAATGGAAGCGGAAGAAGGGTTATGGAAAATATTACCAATCCTTATGTGGAGCTTACTTTTCGGCTGGCGAGGAATGCGGGGAATGAGATACACCGTATGCTGGAATTCTTAAGATTCAAGGAGCTTGAGCAGGGTATTTTGTATGCAAGAATAGGCCCTGAGTGCAACATTGTTCCGTTTATTATGCCACATTTTGCTGACAGACTGCCGTTGGAGAATTTCATTGTTTATGATGAGAAGCATAATATATATGGAGTGCATCCGGCGAAAATGGAGTGGTATCTGGTATTGGACTCTGATATTTCTGCGGAAAACCTGAATAAAATGTCAGATACAGAGGAGCAGTATCAGAAACTTTTTACCGCTTTCTGTAATACAATAGCAATAAAGGAACGTAAGAATCTTAGTCTGCAGCAACAGATGCTGCCGCTTAAGTTCAGGGAGTACATGGTCGAATTTGAAAAACCAAATGTTTATAGGCAAAACTGACAAATAGTTGAGCGAAAACTGAACAGACTTGGTTAATTTCGTTATTTACAAATGAAATTAATGACGTATAATAACATAAATAAATTGATTTACTATATCAT
>CAMWWS010000012.1 GCA_947178085.1 uncultured Lachnospiraceae bacterium
ATTTACAGCTATTATCACACTTATGTTGGGAATCAGGCACAGTCAGATAACATGGAACATCATGACTGTCTGGACGATAGCGGCAATGATTATATGCGGAATGTTGCTGTTTATAGGTCTGTTCATGCTGGAGGCAAGTTTTTGTTTCTTTTCCATTGAAGATACTTCGCTGGTTAATGTCCTTACATACGGAGCGAAAACACACGGCAAGTATCCCATAGATATTTATGGGAAAGGAATCATGCGGTTTTGTACTTATGTTATTCCATATACATTGATTCAGTATTATCCATTGCAGTTTCTTCTGGGAAAAACGGATAACCGGTATCTGGCGTTTTGTCCGATTGGGATAATTGTGTTTTTGCTAATCTGTAATTTTGTATGGAGATTTGGAGTAAAACGTTATAAGTCGTGTGGTTCGTGAAAGTGTTGGGCTTTGGGCTGCTTAGACAGCCTGAAGCCTTATGTTATGCTGCTATTGCTTATCGCATAATTTTTTCAAGTAATTCCTAACTACATAAATTTCTGAGTTTTCTTGTTATTTTTCTCAAAATCTTAAATATTCCCTGTCTTTGAAAATTGGGATACTGCGCATTTGTTCCCATCCATTTATGAAAACAAAATGGAGTAATACCTTCTATCTCCGGAATCATATGCTCGTGTCCAAAATACTTTGCAACTTCAAGCGGTGCAATTTGCATACCTTCTGCTTCCAGAAGGTGGCGAATCTTACAACAGATAAATCCATCTTCATGAAACCACATCTTTCCAAAAGCATAATCACCCTCCCACGGTATATTTGCCTTTTTAGGGAAATCTAATAATTGTTTACTCCTGATTCCGACACTATTACCTACTCTGCAGATATTTCCATGAATATCTCGATAAGTCGTAGTATCTCCCTCTTTAGGCAATGGCCATGGCGAACCAATGTAATCATAATTCAGGAATTCATCTCTCCATAATTCCGGATGTACAATAAATCCATCTGCATGAACAAGCATGGCATACTCTGTATGAATATGGTCTCCTAATTCATACACCGCTTTATAATTAAAATCGTCTATATTTTTCAATTCACTGGTATGGGAATATCTTATTTCTTTTGGCAAAAGGAATGGTTTTTTATGTGTAACAAGCACAGCATCACCGAAATCAATTCCCCGCATACTATATTGCATTGCTTTTATTGTTTCATATAAATTTACACTTGTCATCGCCACCAAAGTCACTTGCGGCAATTTTAGCTTCTCTTTCATATTCTCATCACCCTGTTTGTTAAATTCTCTATATTATACAATACTTCATTGGATATTACAATAATTGCAACACTTCCGCTTATTCTCATTAATTTTGCAGCTTTTCCGCCCTGATAGATTATACCTATATCGGTTGCGGTCCGAAAAGAAAACTGGTACGATAATAAAAATGTCAGGTAATTATGAAATAATGCAAAAGAGGGATAATATATCATGTGGAAAAAAACGGTGCGGTGGGTAATTGTTTGTGCATTGGCTTTGACAGCGGTTTTGGCGGCGGTTTTTTGGAAGGGAGCTGATTCGGCGAGCGCAGAGCTTGCTACCGGATATGGTCAATTTTTATGCAAAGAATGGAATATGCAGGAAAGTATTTTGCTTAATGACTTCCATAATTTGTCAGAACACAGCCCTTTTTCCGGCGTGCCGTATTTTAGGGATGATACCGGAAAACTTCTGCAGGAGGAGAATGGGTATATTTACGGCTACTGGGGTGGCGTGCTGGCACGGTATGATGCGGATACGCTGGAACGGGATGTGCTGTTTGAGGCGGCTTCTGAGCAGGACGGCAGGCTGTTTTGCATGGATGGGGAGTATATCTATTTTCTGGAGGTACCGGTTATCAGCCCATACGGAAAAAAGAGCATTCTGTACCGCGTAAAAAAGGATGGCACAGAGCTTACAGTGTTGGACGAAAATGTGCCGGATGCAGGTACTTACTATGAGGATGATTATGAGCCAACTTATTATAAGGAATATGAGGCGATGGATATAGAGAAAGATATCCTGTATTTGATACATGACGATATGGCAGTCTGTTACCGGATAAAGCCGGATGGTGGTGTGGAGCTGATAGATATGGAGGACTCTCTGTATGGCATGATACCGGAAGGGTTTCATGTACTCGATACAAGTTCAGACCACATACCTTACCGGAGATTTCCATCACTTCCTTACTGTGCGGAAAATTATGGATATTTTTTTGTGTGCAACGAGGAACATGATGGGCTGTTCCGTGTGGACGTGGAAAGCGGAGCCATAGAAAACATGACGGCAGGTCTGCCTGAAAAAATAAGTTATGACGACCGCTTGCTGCTTACTCATGATTCTTTATTTTTCAAAGACGACAATAATTTATGGCTGCGGCGTGGACTGGAAAAGGAAAGCGAGTGGGAGACGTGGTATGAGTCTGATACGGGGCTTATTTTTTGCAACTATGATGAAAACGGCATGTACGTTGAATCGTGGATGGAAGGGGAAACGGAAGACCGGCAGGGAGTGTGGTCGCTTTACAGGATAAGTTGGGAGGGAGAGCGTACATGTTTGTTTTCCATGGAAGGTGAACACTACTTTTCAGAGCATCCGAAGAGATTTTACGGCAATCGCTTTTATGTATTTGGAGATTACATGTACTATTGTGCTGCGTCAGAGCAGGACGAGGGAATATACAGACTGCCGATTGCAGAAGCGGAAAAAAATGCAGATACTGCGCAGTCACAGTTAGTATGTTTGTATTACCAGGACAAGTCTAAAGAAATCAGCTATATAGAGAGTGTAAAAGCGGGACCGGAGGGCGATGTGATTGTCCTGCCGACGCAGTTTGACAAACTGTATCTGTACGAGCAGACAAGTGCGGACAGAAAAATCAACTTATTTTTAGATAAGCTGTATCGGGAGTGCGAGGCGGAGCTTATGGAGGATAACGAGGCGTTCTGCCGGGATTTTGAGACGGATTGGGAAAGGGGATGGTTTTCCGATGAATATTCGGACATGGAAGAGCAGGAACAGAGGAGGCTTATTGCGGAACAAAGTACTGAAGAGATAAGCATCTCAATATCCTATCTAAGCGAAGTGTATCTTGTAGTGGATTTATCAGGATATTTTTACTGGTACCCAGGCGCACACGGCACGTATTGGGACAAATTTTATGTGTTTGACAGAAGGACAGGAGAACGCCTTACCATTTTGGACTTTGTAGATAATACGGAGGAGGAAGTGGAGGAAATCGTTTCAACCTATTTGGAACTGTGCGGGTTTTCGCCGGGTGCAGAAGGGGTTGCGCAGGAGACAGAGCGTTTTTACCTGACAGCTGAGGGTATTGGCATACACTATGATGTCTATGAGCTTGCCGCGTATGTGTATGGCGCGCAGGACATCATCATTCCATATACAGAGTTTCGAATAAAAGAGGAATGATTCATAAGGATTTTATTTACTTGTAAAAAGTGTCCCGGTGCGCTATTATAGAAACAATGGTTTATTTACAATATGGTCATTATAAATGGAGAGTCCGACATGGTTTTTTCGAGTGAAATTTTTTTGTTTATATTCTTACCGTGCGTACTGGTAATCTACTATGCGCTGCTGCGTAAGACTAAGGAATTGAAAAACATATTTCTGCTGGCAGCCAGCTTGTTTTTTTATGCGTGGGGAGAGCCGAAGCATGTGATTTTAATGATATGCACTATTTTACTGAACTGGTGCTTTGGCATACTGGTGGACAGGCTGCGTGACAATAAAAAGGGTGTAATGGCGGTATTAACGCTTATGGTTATTACTAATGTCGGCATTCTGGGCTGGTTTAAGTACAGTGTATTTACCGTATTGCAGATTAACAGGTTCCTTCATACGGAGATTCCGGTGCCGGCGGTGACGCTGCCTATCGGTATATCTTTTTTTACATTTCAGGCGATGTCGTATGTTGTTGACGTATACAGAGGGGATGGTAAGGTACAGAAGAATCCTTTGCAGGTAGGCTTATATATTTCTTTTTTCCCTCAATTGATTGCCGGTCCTATTGTCAGATATGAAACGATTGCAGAGCAGATAGAGAACAGGGTAGAAAACTTTGAAGATTTTTCTGCCGGAGTTACCAGATTTTGTATAGGTCTTGGAAAAAAGGTTATCATTGCCAATAATATGGCGGTTATAGCCGATTATGTTTTTGATCTGCTGATTAACGAGGGGGGCTTTCATGCTTCAGCAGCCATGGCATGGCTGGGAATAATATCTTATACGTTACAGATATTCTTTGATTTTGCGGGATATTCGGATATGGCGATAGGCCTTGGCATGATGTTTGGTTTTCATTTTAAGGAGAACTTTAACTATCCTTATATGGCATCGTCTGTAACTGAACTATGGCATAGATGGCATATTTCACTCTCTTCGTGGTTCCGTGATTATGTTTATATTCCGCTTGGCGGAAGCAGAGTGTCCGGACCGAGACAGATTTTCAATATTTTTGCCGTATGGTTTCTTACAGGGCTGTGGCATGGGGCTAACTGGACTTTTATCGTATGGGGATTGTTCTTTTTCGTCATATTGACCTTTGAAAAATTTGTCGGACTTAAGAATAACAAAGCATGGTGGGGACATATTTATACTGTTCTTGCTTTTATGTTTGGTCTGGTCTTTTTCCGCTCAACAGGGCTGGGAGCGGCATTCACATATATTAAGGCGATGTTTGGTATAGGAGCAAGGGGGCTGTTTGAAAATGCCGTATGGGCATATATAGTGCAGAACTGGTTCTACTTTATCATCGCATTTATAAGTTGTGCACCCATTATCCCGTGGATAGATAAGAAATTAGGTAAATATAAGGTATGGCATGTAATTTATGCAGCCGGTATTGTGGCAGTGCTGATAATATCGGTATCCTTTATCAGTAACAATGCGTATAATCCGTTTATTTATTTCAATTTCTAAAAAAGGTGGAATAGGAAGTATGAAAAAACGTGATAAATATATAGCCATTATATTTATGATATTTATTTTGTTTATACCGGCTGCAACGATTGTGAAGAACTTTCTTCCCGAAAGTGAGGAAGATTCTTCACAAGAGCGCGATGTGCTGGAAAATAACGGCGCTTTACGCAATGATGAGGACGCTGACATTGAGGCAGAGGCACAGCCACAGGAAGATACATCGTCTGATAATTCTAATGAGAAGGGATTTACGGCTCTTAAGAATAATTTAGGCAGATTTACCGAAGGAATGTTTCTTAGGAAGAGCTTTATAAAAATGAACGCCGGACTGACTATGCTTATGACAGGAAATTCATATATCGGCTCTACACAGCTTTTGATTGGAAAAAATAATTGGCTTTTTTACAAGAGAGAGGACGACGGACATCCTATCTGGGACTATATGGGAATCAACCACTATACGGATAATGAACTCGTAGAGATTTCCGTAAATCTGACAGATACGAGGAATTATTTAAAGGAGCTGGGAGTTGATTTTTATGTTATTGTTGTTCCGAATAAGGAAATCGTCTATGCTGAGTATATGCCTGACACGATGGTGAGGGTAGATGAAGTGTCGAGAGGAGAGCAGGTAGCGGATTATATCAGGGAGAAGACTGATTTGGTATTTATTTATCCGAAGCAGGCATTCTTTGATGTGAAGGAGAATCATCAGGTTTATTATGCGACGGATACGCACTGGAATCAGAAGGGTGCATTTGTGGGGCTGCAGGAAATTTTCAGAGAAGCATATGGAACTTATGCTGATTTGGATTCGGTAAATTTTAAGATACATTCAGACGTCTATGCAGGGGATTTGGCGTTAATCGGCGATGTCGCGGACAAATACGGCATCGATACGGTTTATGTGTTTGATGCAAAAACAGCAGACACTTCCCAATATAGGGATGAGACTGCGCTTGTGGTAGGTGATTCATTTTCGGGATTTCTCTCCATAGTAGCGGAAGGCTATTACAGCGAGGTACATTGGATTGATATATCTCAGTTTACTATGGATATGATAGAGAAGTATGATGCGGACGTTGTCATATGGGAGACAGGTGAGCGCCGTATGGATATTCTCAGAGACGTAAATCTGTTGGCTAAGTAAATATAACCGGTTCTCCGTATGGCATCGGATGTCAGCAATAAACGGTCAACGAACAGCGTTTTTAATTGTTTCAATTACGCGTGCCAGTTCAGTCTCTTCCGTACAGAAAAGTCTGGCGGAGGCTTCTATGGCAATATCTGACACTTGTGACAGTTTCATGAATCGTATATCCTCTGACTGCGGGTTTCCCATACGGAAAGCATTAATTATATCGTTCAGTCTGTTGAAGTAGTGCATAAGCTCATCGAATTTCTGGATCCTGTCAATGACGCTGGTGTCATATTCTTGCCTTTCCAGCTCGCATACAGCAATTACCTGCATGGATACTTTGAGTTCACCTGTTATATCCGAAGCCTCCATCAGTACATCCGGTCTTTTTTCCAATTCTTTTAGGAAATATTCTTTAGCTCCGGCTAAATCTTTTCTCATGAAAAAATCAGCCAGTTTTTCTTTCATCTGCTTAGTCTCGTATTTCTCGGTAGTCATGCCGACTTTACATTCATAGACTTTCAAACCTTTGGTTTCTGCCCAGACGAGTAGTAAGAACTCTGAAATAAAGCCGAATACCCGTTTATGGTAATCGTCATAGCTGCTTGCGTCGATTCTTTTTTCTACTTCGTTGAAAATAGAAAAAAGCCATTCGCAGTACTCATCATACAGAGACTTATCAGCAACCATCATATTGGCGAAATAAGTACCGTTACCATGAACAAGTCTATTAAAATTATCGTAATATTCCGGATACTTTTCACGGATTACTTCCCCTGTTGTATTCAAATCAAAAATATTGTAGTCACTCGCATAACCGTCATAATAAGAATAATTCAGCTTAAGCTTCTTAGATGTTATAATATCGTATTCCTTTAGGATTCGGAGATAGTCATTCTCATTCAGAATCCTTCCCTCTTCTGTACAAAAATATCTTCTGTAATGGCAGATTCCCACATAATCAGATGTCTTCACATTTTTCCATACCCAGTACACGCCCGTAAGTTCTCCATAAAAACAATTTTTAGCCGATATGTTGTCTCCGGTATTATCCCCCGGATACCTCAAATCCTCACCACATGCCCGCCCCACCTGCAAGGGCATATAAATTCTGTCAGATGGTTCATTAAATTTCTTATGCGTCATAGTAAAAATCATAACCGCCATATGCTATCTCCTCTTCTTAAGTGCGCACCCTACTTAACCGTCTTTCCATATCCTTACGCGCAAACATATACGCAGGAATCAGAAAGATATCCGCAAAAATCCATGCTAAGGGATTCGCAAACCCAACTGCGGAAAATCCCAGAGCAGGTACAACCACAAATCCCATCAGTCCACGTGCTATCATTTCAAAAAATCCGGCAAAAACAGCCAGCCTGCTATAGCCCATACCCTGAATCAGAAAACGCACGATGTTGACTAATGCAAGCGGAAAATAGAAGAAGCCGTTCATCATCAGATACCAGTGTGCATTGTTTAAGATTGCCGTTTCGCTGCTGTCAAGAAAGAGCAATAGCAGATTTTTGCCGAAAAATATTACAATTCCTAACGCGATTACAGAATAAGCAGCGCCCAGAATGACGCAGTCCTTCAAACCCTTACCGATTCGCTCGAGCTTGCCCGCTCCGGCGTTTTGTCCGCCATAGGTCGCCATTGCAGAGCCCATATTATCAAAAGGACATACTAAGAACATACTTAATTTGCTGCCGGCGGTGACTGTTGCAACCGCATCGGAACCAATGCCGTTGACGGCGCTCTGCAAAACGATACTGCCGATTGCCGTTATGGAATACTGCAGTCCCATTGGCAGACCCATATTGCATAGCTTGAATATATAATTCTTATCTTTTATCCAATCCTCTTTGCTAAGCTGCAATATTCGGAATTTTTTCTTCATAAAAATGAGACAGCAAATTCCGGCAGCCGCCTGTGATATTACAGTCGCAATCGCCGCTCCGGAAACCCCAAGCTTAAATACCCTGATACAGAGTAAGTCCAGTACTATATTGAGCAGCGCAGCCATCGTAAGGAAAATAACAGGTGTCCTGCTGTCCCCGAGAGAACGGATGATTGCTGATGTCATATTGTAAAGATAAGTAATCGGTATCCCCATAAAAATAATCACTATGTAACTGTATGACTGGTCTATGATATCTTCCGGCGTCCTCATTAAGCTTAAGATAGGACGACAGAGCAGCACGACGGCAATCGTCATCACTATAGCAAAAATGATTGAGAGACGGACGCTGTTAGCTACATATTTGCGCAGGTTTTTCTCATTTCCGGCGCCGAATTCCTGTGCAATCGGAATGGCGAATCCGTTACATACGCCCATACAGAATCCGATGATCAGAAAATTGACCGAACCGGTCGCACCTACAGCGCCTAAAGCATTCACGCCAAGATACCGCCCGACTATAATCGCATCGACCATGCTGTAAAACTGTTGAAAAAGCGCCCCAAACAGAAGGGGAATCGCAAATTCCAGAATCAGCTTCATGGGGCTTCCTTTTGTCATGTCCTTTTCCATAATATTTCAATAGTCTCCTTATTAACCTATTCTTATGCCGTGTATATATTATAACTGATAACTTTAATTTTCCGTAGGATTGACATGAACCATACAATGCTTGCAGTTGGTAAAATTTTTTTCAATCACGTCATGCACCTGTTCTGCAATCATATGGGCATTTCCTAATGTTAATTCTCTGTCTAGTAATATTTCCAGATCGACATATATTTTATCTCCAAAAAGTCTTGTTTTTAAATCATCAATTCCGCGCACCCCTTGGACATTCAGTGCTACTTCCCGTATTTTCTGTTCCGTCTCGCTGTCGCAGCTGTGGTCTACCATTTTATCAAGTCCGTCCTTAAATATATCGTAGGAAACTTTGATGATACATAAACTGATAACGACTCCGGCAACCGCATCCATGATCGGGTAACCCAGTCTTGCAAACAAAATACCTGCAAAAGAGCCGATTGAAGAAAGCGCGTCGGAGCGATGATGCCATGCGTCCGCCATCAGCGCTCCGGAATTAATTTTTTTGGCTGTGGCTCTAGTATACCAGAACATCCACTCTTTTACCACAATAGAAATTACAGCGGCAGCAAGCGGAAGCAGACCGGGGATAGCCAGTTCGGAATAATTACCAGCGGCTATTTTTTTGACACCTGTCATACCTATACCGACTCCTACGATTGCAAGCAGCATGGCAAGAATAATGGCTGCGACGCACTCCATCCGTTCGTGACCGTAAGGGTGCTCATGGTCTGCTTTCTTTCCTGCCATCTTGACGCCTATGATTACTACAAAGGTACTGAATACGTCTGATGCGGAGTGAACGGCGTCCGAAATCATGGCATTTGATTTACCGATAATACCGCTCACCAGCTTAAGCAGAGAAAGCACCAGATTGACGACGATGCTTACTGCGGAGACTTTGTATGCAGGATTCTCCATTGTGTTTTTTTTATGTATATCTTTCTGAATCGGTTGCTTTATTGGCTCTCGTTCATCCATGTATGTATCCTCCCATAAACTACGGATAAACTCTATTAACACTAAAAAACACCTGTAGAGCAATAGTAGTAACTACTGTCCCACAGATGTCCATAATCTGCTGTTACAAAGCGTAACCCGGCTTAGCAGAAACTTAAAATTCTGCCGCCTGCTCAGTTTGTACTGTATATATGCTGCCTTCAGGCAGTTAGCAGTGCAAAGAGTTTAAAATTGATGTTTATTTAGTATATGATACTTTTTGGTTTATGTCAAACTATTTATTGAGCAAATTACAAATATATGGTAAAATAAGCGCAAGTGTGGTACACAGGGGGTATATAAGTGATGAATTATAATGAAGCGTATGCAAAACTGGAAAAATACGGTCAGCTTCATGTCCTGAAATATTATGACGAGCTGACTCCTGAAGAACAAAAAGAACTGCTGCAGCAGATAGATGATACGGATATGGAAGTGCTGGCGTTATGCTCTCATAGAAATGAGCCGGACGAAAGAGGGAAAATAACGCCTCTTGCAGTTATGCAGCTTCCTGAGATTGAAGCAAACAAGGAAGAATTTACGTCTGCCGGTATAGATGCAATCAAAGCCGGAAAAGTTGGAGCAGTCCTTCTGGCGGGCGGTATGGGTACGCGGCTTGGCTCCGATGCACCCAAAGGAGTATACAATATAGGTATTACAAAAGAAGTGTATATTTTTGAGCGTCTGATTGAAAATCTGCTTGATGTGGTTCATTTGACGGATACATGGATTCACTTATTTATCATGACAAGCGATAAGAACCATGAAACGACAACAAGTTTTTTTGAAGAGAAAAAATACTTTGGTTATAATAAGGAGTACATCACATTTTTTATGCAGGATATGGCGCCTGCGTCGGATTATGATGGAAAAGTCTATATGGAAACGAAGAGTAAGATGTCCACATCTCCTAACGGTAACGGAGGGTGGTTCTTATCCATGATGAAATGCGGCGTAGTCGATAAGATTCGTAAAGAAGGGATTGAATGGCTGAACGTCTTTGCGGTGGATAACGTGCTGCAGAGAATTGCAGACCCGTGTTTCGTGGGTGCGACGATACAGAAGAATTGTGCTGTTGGAGCAAAAGTTGTGCGTAAGAATGCGCCGGATGAGAAAATCGGCGTGATGTGTCTGGAAGACGGCAGACCGTCAATCGTTGAATACTATGAACTGACTGAAGAGCTTATGAATACTAAAGATGAAAACGGTGAACCGGCATATAATTTCGGCGTTATTCTGAATTATCTGTTCCGTGAAAGAGATTTGGAGGAAATAGTGGCGAAGAAACTGCCTCTGCATGTAGTGGAAAAAAAGATTCCGTATATTAATGAAAAAGGTGAAACGGTGAAACCGGAAGAACCAAACGGATGCAAGTTTGAGCAGCTCGTACTGGATATGGTATATCAGCTGGATTCATGCCTGCCCTATGAGGTAGTAAGAAATTACGAGTTTGCTCCTATAAAAAATAAAACAGGGGTGGATTCCGTAGAAAGCGCAAGGGCGCTGTGCGAAGAGAATGGAATAGAACTGTAATATTTTACAATGATTAAATAAAATAAATTAGGAGGCGCTTTATGGCAATTTTAGTAACAGGCGGAGCGGGATATATTGGCTCCCATACGGTGGTGGAACTGCAGAATGCAGGATATGATGTTGTAGTAGTTGATAACTTAGTTAATTCCAGTGAAAAATCTTTGCAGAGAGTAGAGAAAATCACAGGTAAAGCGGTAAAATTCTATCGTGCAGATATTTTGGACAGGGCTGCGCTGGAAGAAGTATTTAACAAAGAGCAGATTGATTCCTGTATACATTTTGCCGGACTTAAGGCAGTGGGCGAGTCTGTAGCTAAACCGTGGGAATATTATGAGAACAATATTGCGGGAACTCTGACGCTGGTGGATGTGATGAGAAAGCACAATGTAAAGAATATAATTTTCTCATCATCGGCTACCGTATACGGTGACCCTGCTGTTATCCCGATAACCGAGGAGTGTCCGAAAGGTCAATGTACGAATCCGTATGGCTGGACCAAATCCATGCTGGAGCAGATTCTTTCCGATATGCAGAAGGCTGACCCGGAGTGGAATGTTATCCTTCTTAGATATTTCAATCCAATAGGAGCGCATAAGAGCGGAACCATAGGCGAGAATCCGAACGGTATCCCTAACAATCTCATGCCATATATTACACAGGTGGCAGTTGGAAAATTAAAAGAGCTTGGCGTATTCGGCAACGATTATGACACGCCTGACGGAACGGGAGTGCGTGATTACATCCACGTTGTAGATTTGGCAGTCGGTCATGTGAAGGCGTTAAAGAAGATAGAGGAAAAAGCGGGATTGTGCATTTATAATCTTGGTACCGGTACGGGTTACAGCGTACTCGATATTGTCAAGAATTTTGAAGAAGCAACCGGCGTGAAGATACCTTATGTAATTAAAGACAGACGTCCGGGAGATATCGCAACCTGTTATTCCAATGCGGAGAAAGCAAAAAAAGAGCTTGGCTGGGAAGCACAGTATGGAATAAAGGATATGTGCGCCGATTCATGGAGATGGCAGAGCAATAATCCGAACGGATATGATGATTGAGGAAAATGCGCGAGCACAGTAAAGACAATCCAATAAAAATTACGAAGTAATTCTTACAGCGCAAGCCGCCAGGCTTGCGCTTATGCTACATATAAATACATGAAGATAAAGTGACAGATACTTCCTCCCATGACGAATAAATGAAAAATCTCATGTGAGCCGAAGTTTTTATGCAGGGTATTAAAGAGGGGCAGTTTAAGTGCATAAATTATTCCGCCTACAGTATATATGATACCGCCTGCAAGAAGCCAAAGGAAAGCGCTGCGCGGAAGTATATTCCATAATGGTCTGAAGACGCCGAGGCAGACCCAGCCCATGGAAATGTATATAACGGAAGAAAACCATTTCGGACATGTAATCCACAGAGCTTTAACTAACATGCCAATTATGGCGATAGCCCAGACTACTGCTAACAGTGTATAACCAATCTTATCGTTAAAAACAATCAGACAGACCGGTGTATAGGAGCCCGCGATAAGCACGAAGATCATCATATGGTCGATTTTGCGGAAAACTCTTAAAAGTCGGTCTTTAACCGTAATGCTGTGATAGAGTGTGCTGGCGCCATATAATGCAATCATGCTCATCATAAAGATTACCATTGCCTTAAAGGCTGTAGAATCAGCTGTGGCTGCTGTTTTTACCAGAAGCGGAGTAGATGCAAATATAGCCAGCATCATAGCGATAAAATGAGTGATGGCGCTTCCGGGTTCACGAATTGTTATTTGCATATTGGTTCACCAATCCTTTCTAAGTCAATTATTAATAGTAGTGTTATGCTATAACATGTGATGTAGTTTTTAATACTACGTGTAATGCAATATAATACTACTTCATATAATGCGCAAAGTCAATAGAGAATATACAAATATTTTCCTAAATTTTTATGAATTTCTTGAAGTATAAGCGGAGATGGGGAGATGGCAGATTGCACAAGCCAAGATTTCAGTCTTCCTCAATCACCTGTATCTCCAGATAATCAAACCCGATACTCTCGATAAAATTATCTTGACTAAACCTTGTCTTATTATGTTTTTGGAAATCCTGAATATTGGCATCCAGCCAGATTGGCTTGCCCAAATCGAATTGATAGCAGACTTTTTCTAAAGCATTAAAAATCTTATGCGTTCTTGTGTCATTACTTTCATCGCATATAACCGTATCCTTTAGCATATGATTATTGTGAAATTCTTTAGCCCATAAACGAAACATAACAATACTCCTTTTATAACACATCGCAGTTATCTATGAACACTATACAAAGCATTCTCCCAAATGTAAATACTATTTTTATCTTTTGTTGGTAAAATATACAATAAAAGTAAAAATTATGTAAAATTTTTGTGAAATATACACATTTTAAATTGAACACAAACCGCGATTATGGTATACTATATAATAATCACAAAGAAAAACAAGCGACGCGAAGCGGCATTTGTTTTTCTGTGATTATTAACGAGCAAACGCCCGATGAAATCGGGCAAAAGAGCGCGTAGCGCGTGTTTGCGAGTCTACCCCGAGTCCGAGACTGAGTATGTATGTTTTAACGTTTATTGTTATTTGGAGGAAGTTCAATGGAAATAGGTATAGACAGAAATGATATAGACAGCTGGAAGGAAGTAACACTGATTTATAATTCTGCTTTGAAACAGATATCAACCAAGCTGGATATACTGAACGATGAATTTCAGCATGTACATAGATATAACCCTATAGAGCATCTTAAATCGCGCATTAAGACGCCTGAAAGTATTGTCAAGAAACTGAAGCGGCATGGTTATGAATCGACCATCAGTAACATGGTGAGGTATGTAAATGACATTGCGGGTATTCGCGTTATCTGTTCTTTTACTTCCGATATATATCAGATTGCGGAGATGATAAGCAGTCAGAGCGATATTAACGTGATTTCGGTCAAGGACTATATCGTGAATCCTAAACCGAGCGGCTATAAAAGTTATCACATGCTCGTTTCCGTACCGGTATACTTATCGGACCGAATCGAGAATACCAAGGTTGAGATACAGATACGTACGGTTGCAATGGATTTCTGGGCGAGCCTGGAGCATAAAATCCATTATAAATTTGAAGGCAATGCGCCTGACCATATCAGGGAACAGTTGGTAGAGTGTTCCAAAATCGTATCGGATCTGGATACGAGAATGCTGAATCTGAATAGAGAGATACAACAGATTGAAGAGGGATAGATTTACTATTCCTCTTCTTTATGATTAATAATCAGAAAATGTGCTCCTTCATAATCTTTTTCCATATTTACCAGCGCTTCTTCGCATTCAAGCCAGAACTCATCGCTCATCAATACATCGTCATCAATATCTATGCGAATAAGAATCCCATGTTCAAGAAGAAGTTCTTCAAGATTAGTTCCATCATAATATGTGGAAAAATATCCAGATCTGGGAAAATTATCAAGCGTGAATGTTATTTTATATTCCACGTCATATACCGTGTCGTTATCCTCATAAGTATCCGGGAAATATTGCATTACCAGTTCTTCATATGCAGAAAATATCTGTGATGTCTGATAATTATCTACAAACTCATTTCTATCTATATATGAGTATATCTTATATTTGTTGCCATCAACCGTAAATTCTCCTTGCCATTCGCTATCATAATACCATCCGCTGTAGATTCGATCTAAATCGGATGGCTTTATTATTTCTGGTTCAAAAGTATTCAGTTCATAATCCATATGATATTTTTCATCCAGATATGCTATGGCATCTTCTACGGCATGTTTGGAATCTCTATTTAGCTGCGCCTTAGCTTCTTTGTCCAAGCCAGGGGGTGAAAATAATATGTAGATTATCAGTAAGAACACAGCAAGAGGGACAAAAGGCATTAGCATGCAGACTAGCAGTACTGCAAGGACGATGAAGAATGTTTTTATGTTCAAATGTTTTTTTATGTGCATTATAAATACTCCTGTTTAATGATTCAATATATGTAATAGTATAACGTTAATTACTATATAATTATATAGTAAAGTCTGTAAAATGACAATGTGCATTAATAACAAGTCATAAATGTTCTCAATTTCTAAAAGTCATTACTGTATATCATTCAAAAATGTTTTGCCAATTTGTGGGGATTTGCTATAATATAGGCATGGCAATATTAAGACCTAAACAAATGAATAAGGAGTTACGGATGAAATCATTTAAAAAATATTGGATTAGCGCTGTTGTTGGGGTGCTGGCTGTGTCTGTATATCCCATCTATATGGGAATTAATGTGCTTTATTGTATGATTACAATTGGTTCGGTGCCTAAAGAACGCTATCCGAAGTATATTATTCCATATACGCCGATTTCGCTGGCGGTTATTCTCGCCGTGTTATTGATGCCGCTTATATTCAGGTATACAAAAAGGTTTGTACTTTTGACAGGCTCTGTGATTTCACTTGCTGTCTTTTTCATTTTTGAGCTGTTTTTAGAAAGCCAGGTAATCGTTACGTCGACTGTGGAGAGCACTCTGGAAAGCTGGCAGATGTATATGTGCATTTCTTTTCCGAGTATGTATGGTACTCAGACATGGAGTGCACTGGATATTTTGATGGGTCAATATAGTCCGGCATTCAAAATTCATTTTTATATGATTTCCGTTGTAATAATCATCTCAGTACTTAACTGCATATACGGATTCGGGAAGATGATATATTTGAATAATCGTACACGACTGAAAGCCTTGATTGTTCAGGCTGTGTGTACTGTGCTGTTTCTGGGGTTGTGTATTTTGGCTTGTTTTACGGCATTTTTCAGAGACGGACAGATTACTGTACCGGCTATATCCGCATTTCTTATGGGGCTGTTCTTTGTTGTACTTGGTGTTACGGCAGGAACCTATGCGGGTTCGTTTGTGCTTGGAAAGCATTGGGGGATTTCAGTTATTTTTCCCGCATTGGCGGCGTCTTTTATTACTTTTCTGATGTATGCCGGAGAAATGATTCTGCTGAGCGGGCGCCTGTACCGCTTCGGTACCGGATTTTTCTTTAAGGGGATTGCCGGAATCGTTTTAGCCCCGGTGGATATACTGATAATCTTATTGTCGGGATGTATTACGGCAGGGATTTGCCGTTGGCTGAATCAAAGTAGAATTCCTGAATCTCTCCAATAGGGCAGGAACAGACACAGAAAATTCTCCCTAAAATTTTACAGAGTTTAGATGTCAATTGCATGCTCATCCAGCAGAAACTGCTCTATCCCGATATACAAAATTCCATGTTCGTCATGCCATGGAATAATGTTGTCCTTAACCACGACAATTTTTCTAAAAGAATCAGAAACTCTGTTTAGTGAATTTGTTTCCTGCATTCTTTTTGCCTCATCTTCAATCGAAAGTGCAGACTGGATATAATATCGCTGACTTCCCTTGTTTGCAACAAAATCTATTTCAAGCTGTGTACGGGTTTTCTTCCCATTCTCATCCGTATGATTATATTCTACAACGCCTACATCAATGTCAAACTCCCGCGCAGACAGTTCATTGAAAATAATATTTTCCATTATATGATTTTCTTCCTGCTGACGGAAATTAAGGCGGGCATTTCTAAGTCCTACATCTGTAAAATAGTATTTAAGCGGAGTTTCAATATATCTTTTGCCCTTAATATCATAACGAAGTGCCTTATGCATAATGAAGGCATCTATAAAATAGTCAAGATATTTTCCAATTGTGTAAGCATTGACTGATACTTGTTTTACACTACGAAAAGTATTTGCCAGTTTTGTTGGGTTCGTAAGTGAACCAACGGAAGAAGAAACAATATTCAACAAATCCTCAAGTACGGCTTGATCATTCAAAATCTTATTATGCTCGAGGACGTCTGATATATAAGTTTTTGTGAATAAATCCTTCAAGTATTTACTTTTTTCTTCATGTGTCTTTTTTGACAAAACAAGCGGCATACCGCCATAGGTATAGTACTCACGCCACGCATACATTTTCTCCCCTTCAAATGCTTCATAAAATTCGTTGTAGGTCAAAGGATTTATTCTGATTTCATCACCTCTGTCCTTAAATTCTGTCAAAATATCTGAGGACAGCATACGAGAATTACTTCCTGTAACATATAAATCTACATTTTTTATTTTCATTAGTCCTAGAAGGACATCAACAAACCCTATTTTAGCATCCGCGTCATCTACATATGGATTTTGAATTTCAGAAACCTTTTGAATTTCATCAATAAACACATAACATTTTTGCGATTTATCTGCAACTTGTTCACGTATATATTTATCCAGTTCAAATGGATTGCGGTACCTTGCGTTAAGTGCCTCATCCAGTGCAATCTCTATAATATTTACATATGAAATACCTATAGAATTCAAATAATGGTGATATAATTCAAATAACAAGTATGATTTTCAATCAAAGCATCTTA